>JAICVT010000237.1 GCA_025935235.1 Ktedonobacterales bacterium
AGGCGACTTGAGCCGAAAGATCACCGTCGACGTTAAGGGCGAGATCCTCGAGCTCAAGAAAACCATCAAAACCATGTTCGACCAGCTCAACGCCTTCGCCGGCGAGGTGACGCGCGTGGCGCGCGAGGTGGGGACCGAGGGTCGCCTGGGCGGCCAGGCGGTCGTGCCGGGCGTCGCGGGACCCTGGAAAGACCTGACCGACAACGTCAACTCAATGGCGCGCAATCTGACCTCACAGGTGCGCAACATCGCCGAGGTAACCACGGCGGTGGCGCGCGGCGACCTCTCACGCAAGATTACCGTGGACGTGAGTGGTGAGATCTTGCAGCTCAAAGAGACCATCAACACGATGGTGGACCAGCTCAACGCCTTTGCCTCGGAGGTGACGCGCATCGCGCGCGAGGTGGGGACCGAGGGTGAACTGGGCGGCCAGGCGCATGTGGCCGGTGTGGCGGGCGCGTGGAAGGATCTGACCGACAACGTCAACGTGATGGCCAACAATTTGACCGAGCAGGTGCGCGGCATCGCCAAGGTGGTGACGGCGGTGGCCGATGGCGACCTGAAGCGCAAGCTGACGATGAACGCCAAGGGCGAGGTGGCGGCGCTGGCCGACACGATCAATAGCATGACCGATACGCTGGCGACGTTCGCCGATCAGGTGACGACGGTGGCGCGTGAGGTCGGCGTGGAGGGTCGGCTGGGCGGCCAGGCGAATGTGCCGGGAGCCGCCGGTACGTGGAAAGACCTGACCGGCAATGTCAACCTGCTGGCGGCCAACCTGACCACTCAGGTGCGCGCCATCGCCGAGGTGGCGACCGCCGTGACACAGGGCGACCTGACCCGCTCGATTCAGGTGGAGGCGCGCGGCGAGGTCGCCGAGCTCAAAGACAACATCAACACGATGATCAACAACCTGCGCCTGACCACCGACCGCAACAACGAGCAGGACTGGCTCAAGACCAATCTGGCGCGCTTCACCAGCATGGTGCAGGGCCAGCGCGATCTGGCCGCCGTCGGCCAGTTGCTGCTCTCAGAGCTGGCGCCGCTGGTCAACGCGCATCGCAGCGTCATCTATCAGATGGAGGCCGAGACGGACGACCTCTCGCTGCTGGCCACCTTCGCCGACGATGGAGCCGACGGCTATCCGTCGCGGTTGGCCAGGGGCGCGGGCGTGCTGGGTCAGGCCGCTGTGGAGAAGCGCAGTCTGCTGATGAGCGATCTGCCGCCGGATACCGCGCCGATCCAGACCGGCATGTTCCAGGCGACGCCGCGCAACATCGTCGTGCTACCGATCCTCTTCGAGGATCAGGTCAAGGCGGTGATCGAGCTGGCCAGCCTGACCCGCTTCACCCCAACGCATCTGGCCTTCCTCGAGCAGCTCACCGCCAGCATCGGCATCGTACTCAACAGCATCGAGGCGATGATGCAGACGGAGGGGCTGCTGAAACAGTCGCAGCAGTTGGCGACCGAACTGCAAACCCAGCAGCGCGAGCTGCAACAGACCAACGAGCAGCTCGCCCAGAAGGCGCAGCAGCTCGCCGAGCGCAATGTGGAGGTGGAGCGCAAGAACCAGGAGATCGAGCACGCGCGCCACGCGCTGGAGGAGAAGGCCGCCGAGCTGGCGCTGACCTCGAAATACAAGTCAGAGTTCCTGGCCAACATGTCGCACGAGCTGCGCACGCCGCTCAACAGCATCCTGATTCTGGGGCAACAGCTCAGCGACAACCCCGGCCACAACCTGACGGACAAGCAGGTCGAGTTCGCGCGCACGATCCATGCGGCGGGTACCGATCTGCTCAACCTGATTAGCGACATCCTCGACCTCTCGAAGATCGAATCGGGAACCGTCTCGGTCGAGGCTGACAGCATCGTAGTGAGCAAGCTGCTCGACGAGGTGGCGCGCCCCTTCCGCCATGAGGCGGAGACGCGGCGGCTGGCCTTCGAGACGCGCATTGACACGCACGCCAGCCGCGCCATCGTCACCGACTCCAAGCGCTTGCAGCAGATCCTCAAGAACCTGCTCTCCAACGCCTTCAAGTTTACCGAGCAGGGCGGCGTCCGGCTGAACATCGCGACTGCCAGCGCCGGCTGGAGCGCCGATCACCCGACCCTGAAGAGCGCGGCCAGCGTGATCGCCTTCGAGGTCTCGGATACCGGCATCGGCATCCCGGCGGAGAAGCAGCGGCTGATCTTCGAGGCGTTCCAGCAGGCCGACGCCAGCACCAGTCGCCGCTTTGGCGGCACTGGCCTGGGGCTGGCCATCAGCCGCGAGCTGGCCAACCTGCTGGGCGGCGAGATCAAGCTGCGCAGCACGCCGGGAAAGGGCAGCTCCTTCACGCTCTACCTGCCGCAGACCTACATTGGCCCGGCGGTTGGCGCCGGAGCGCCCGCCAACATCGGCGCGCTCGACGCTACGGTGGAGGAGCCAGCCCTGGAGGCGCCGACCGCGCTGGCGGTTGACCGCGCAGCCGTCGTGGAGTCGCCCGACGACAGCGACATCCTGACGAGCGGCGACGCTGTGCTGCTGGTGGTGGAAGACGATCCCTACTATCGTCAGGTGCTGATGGACCTGGCGCGCGACCGCGGCTTCAAGGCCATCGTCGCCTCCACCGGTCACGAGGCGCTGGAGCTGGCGCGGCGCTATCACCCCTCGGCCATCTCGCTGGATGTCTACCTGCCCGACATGCTCGGCTGGACCGTCCTCAGCCAGCTCAAGCAGGACCCCAGCACGCGCCACATTCCGGTGCAGATCGTGACGATGGATGAGAACCGCCAGCATGGCCTCTCGCGTGGCGCGTTCGCGTTTATGACGAAGCCGGTCAGCGCCGACCAGCTCGACTCGGCGCTGTCGCGCATCAAGGAGTTCGCCGCGAACACGCAGCGGCGGCTGCTGGTGGTGGAAGATAACCCCGCCGAGCGGCTGAGTGTCTCAACGCTGCTGAGCCACGACGACATCGCGATTGATACGGTCAGCCGGGGCGATGAGGCGCTGGCGGCGCTGGCGGCGAACACCTATGACTGTGTGGTGCTGGACCTCAGCCTGCCCGATATGACCGGCTTCGAGGTGCTGGAGCGCATCCGCGATGACGACACGCTGCACAACCTGCCAGTGGTCGTCTTCACGGGCAAGGCGCTGACACTGGAGGAGGATCAGCGGCTCCAGATTCTGGCGCGCAGCGTGGTGGTGAAGGGCGTCGAGTCGCCGGAGCGGCTGCTGGACGAGACAGCGCTCTTCCTGCATCGCGTGGTGGCCGCGCTGCCGCCAGAGAAGCAGCGCCTGCTGGAGCGGCTGCACCGCTCAGATGACGATCTGATCGGCAAGCTGGCGCTGGTGGTGGATGACGACGTGCGCAACATCTTCGCCCTGAGCAGCGTGCTGGAGCGCCGCGGCATGCGCGTGCTGACGGCGGGTACGGGGCGCGAGGCCATCGCCGTGCTCGAATCCACACCTGGGATCGCCATCACGCTGATGGACATTATGATGCCAGAGATGGATGGCTACGAGACGATGCGGGCGATCCGCCGCAAGCCGGAGTTCCAGCGGCTGCCGATCATCGCGCTGACGGCCAAGGCGATGAAGGGCGACCGCGAGAAGTGCCTGGAGGCCGGGGCATCAGATTATCTGGCCAAGCCCGTCAATACCGAGCAATTACTGTCCGCGCTGCGCATGTGGCTGCATCGCTAGGCGCCCGGTTCGCGAGCCGACCAACGGGAGTGACGAGATGACGACAACCGACCCGGTCAACATCCTCATGGTGGACGACCAGCCGGCCAAGTTGCTGAGTTACGAAGCGATCCTGGGCGACCTGGGCGAGCATCTGATCACAGCGACATCGGGGCGCGAGGCGCTCGATCTGCTGCTGAAGAACGACATCGCCATCGTCCTGATGGATGTGAGCATGCCGGAGATTGACGGCTTCGAGCTGGCGGAGTTGATCCGCCAGCATCCGCGCTATCAAAAGACGGCCATCATCTTCATCTCGGCGGTGCGCCTGACTGAGCTGGACCGGCTCAAAGCCTACGAGAGTGGCGCGGTAGACTACATCTCCGTACCGATCATTCCGGAGATCCTGCGCGCCAAGGTCAGCGTCTTCGCCGACCTCTATCGCAAGACCCACCAGCTCGAGCTGCTCAACCGCGAGCTGGAGCGGCGTGTGGAGGAGCGCACGGCGGAGGCGCAGGCCAACGTCGCACGGCTGCGCGAAAGCGAGGAGCGCATCCAGGTCATCATGCGTAATACCAGCGCCGTCATCTATCTGATAGACGCCGATGGCCGCTGCCAGCAGGTCAACCGCGGGTTTGAAGCGGTCTTTGGCGTCACCAATGAGGAGGCGCGCGGCCACTCGATCTACGGGCTGCTGCCGGTCGAGACCAGCGCACACTTGCAGGCCAGCCATCACCGCGTGCTGACGGAGCGGGCGCCGGTCGAAATTGATGAGGAGTTCGTTGGCGCCAATGGCGCGCGCGCCTATACCTCCATCAAGACGCCGCTGTTCGATGCCCAGGGCGATCCCAGCGGCATCGTCAGTGTCTCGACTGACATCACCGAGCGCAAGCAGGCCGAGGATGAGCGCGTCGAGCTGCTGCGCCGCGAACACAGCGCCCGCCTGGACGCCGAAGCGGCCATCCAGACACGCGATGACTTTCTCTCGGTCGCGGCGCACGAACTCAAGACGCCTGTCACTAGTCTGCGCGCCTCGGCGCAACTGCTGTCGCGCAAGCTGCTCAAGAGCGCGCCACAAGCGCCGCAGTGGCTGCAAGACGGACTGCGCGTGATTGACCAGCAGTCCGAGCGCCTGACCCGGCTGATCGGCCAGTTGCTGGATGTCTCGCGGCTCGATCACGAGCAGCGGCTGGCCGACCGCGCGCCGACCGACCTGACCGCGCTGGCCGAGCGGCTGGTAGCGGCGTTTGGGGCGCGTACCAGTCGGCACACGATCGCGCTGACCGGCGATGATAACGTGGTCGCTGAGGTTGATCCGGTGGGCATCGAGCAGGTCATCAGCAATCTGCTGGATAACGCCATCAAATATAGCCCGGAGGGTGGCAAGATAGACCTGCACGTGAGCGAGGAGGATGATGAGCGCGTGCGGCTCGCGGTCCGCGACCGGGGTATCGGCATCCCGCCAGAGAAGCGCGACGAGATCTTCCAGCGCTTCTATCAGGCGCACGCCGAAGATCACCGGTCAGGGCTGGGGCTGGGTCTCTTCATCAGTCAGCAGATTGTCAGGCTGCATGGCGGCGAGATCGCCGCCGAGTTCCCTGCCGATGGCGGGGTGCGCTTCGTGGTGCGGCTGCCGGTGCGTGCGGCGAAACTGGCTCCGCTGACTCGCCCCTGACGCTCGCCAGAGCGCCGACCCGGCCCAACAGTAGCCGAGAGGATGGCGCGTGGCGTAGAGTGAAAGAGTGAGCGATGGGACGTGACGTCGCTATGAATGACATAGGCCAGGACAGGAGGGAGAGCGAGTGTCGAGCGCGCGGAGGCTGCCGATCTTGCTGGTTGATGATGATGAGAGCATCTTGACGACGGTCGAGCTGCTGCTGGCTGAGGAAGGGTACGCCGTTGCCGTGGCGGCTAATGGGCAGGAAGCGCTGCGGCGCGTCGCCGCACAGCGGCCCTGCCTGATCCTGCTGGATATGAAGATGCCAGTGATGGATGGCTGGGCCTTCGCGGCTGCCTATCGCGAGCTGCCAGAGCCGCATGCGCCGATCATCGTGATGACCGCCGCGCACGATGCACAGCAGCGCGCCTCCGAGATCTCCGCCGACGATGTGATCGCCAAGCCCTTCGATGTCAACCAACTGCTCGACCTCGTGCGAAAATACGCCGCGTGAGGAACCTCTCCCCCTAACCCCCTCCCCTGCGAGGGGGAACCGGAGGCAACCTCTCCCCCTAACCCCCTCCCCTGCGAGGGGAGGGGAAACCGGAGGCAACCTCTCCCCCTAACCCCCTCCCCTGCGAGGGGAGGGGGAACCGGAACTCCCCTCTCCCGCACAGCGGGGGAGGGGCTGGGGGTGGGGGCCAGCGCCTGATCGCTCACTCGCAGTCGCGTACGGAGTCGCCGCATGCCGTTCAATCCGCTCGATCATCCCGTGTGCCTGGCGGCTCCACGGTATGTCGCGGCGTCCGGGTGGAACCAGCCCGCGCCGGCGGCTCTGCTGCTGATGGATCTGCTGCGCCCGCGCGTGGTGGTGGAACTTGGCGTGAGCGATGGCGTCACGCTGGCCGCCTGCTGCCAGGCGGCGGAGGCGCTGCGGCTCGACACGCGCTGCCTCGCCGACGCATCGGTCCTATCCGAGCGGGCGCGCGCCCACCTCACCGACTCCTACGGCGACCGCGTAACTCTGGCGCCGTCGCCGTTCACCCCGAATGATGCCGCGCTGGCGGGCGGCTCCGTTGATCTGCTGCACGTCGCTGACCTGGGCGATGATGACGCCGCTCAGGCCGCGCTGGAGGCATGGCTGCCGCGCATGAGCGAGCGCGGCGCGCTGCTGCTCGATAACGCGCAGCGGTTCCGGGGCGAGCTGGAGCAGCGCTATCCGCGGCGAATGGCGTTCGAGCTGAACGAGGGGCTGGGCCTCGTCATCGTCGGGGCCTCACCGCCAGAAGACCTGCGGGCGCTCGCTGAGCTGTCAGCGGAGGAATGGGACACGCTGCGCGATCTGCTGAGCGCGCTGGGCGAGTGCGCCACGCAGCGCGCCGAGGTCGAGGCGCTGGCGAGCGAGCTGCGGCGCGAGCGCGGACAGGTCGCCGCGCAGAGCCTGCTGCTGGAGGGCCAGCGGCGCGAGCTGA
>JAICVT010000532.1 GCA_025935235.1 Ktedonobacterales bacterium
AGATCCCAGCGGTCGCGCACGCGCGCCAGCACATCCAGATAGGGCAGCGCTGGCTTGACCATCACCATGTCTGCCCCTTCCAGCACGTCCAACTCGACCTCGCGCAGCGCCTCGCGGCCATTGGCGGGGTCCATCTGGTAGGCGCGCCGGTCGCCAAACTGCGGCGCCGACTCCGCCGCCTCGCGGAATGGCCCATAGAAGGCCGAAGCGAACTTGGCGGAATACGCCAGGATCGGCGTGTCGCTGAAGCCTGCGCCGTCCAGTCCGGCGCGCAGCGCGGCGACCCGGCCATCCATCATGTCTGAGGGCGCCACGATGTCAGCGCCCGCCGCCGCGTGCGAGAGCGCCTCGCGCGTCAGCAGCTCCAGCGTCTCGTCGTTCTGCACCTCGCCATCGCGGATCAGCCCACAGTGGCCGTGGCTGGTGTACTCACACATACAGACGTCGGTGACGACCACCAGTTCCGGCGCCGCAGCTTTCATCTCGCGGATAGCGCGCTGCACTGGCCCCTGCTCATCCCAGGCGGATGAGCCGATTTCATCCTTGTGCGCGGGGACGCCAAATAGCAGCGCCGCGCCAATGCCCAGCCGCGCCAACTCCTCGGCGCGCTCCCCCATCGCGCTGACCGGCCACTGATACTGTCCTGGCATGGACGAGATGGCGACCGGCTCGCTCACGACTTCGCTCACAAACAGCGGAAAGATGAAGTCGGCTGGGTCGAGCGTCGTCTCGCGGGTCAGCCGCCGCAGGTTCTCGCTGCGGCGCAGACGACGCATGCGGCGGGCCGGAAAACCGCCCTCCACGCGCGGAGTTCGCGGCATCGGCTGGCTAGCAGCGTCGGCTTCGGAATGCTGGCGGTCAATCTGTGTCGTCATATACGGAGGACCTCGTATCCTCGGAGCGCGGGGTCAGCGCGGCGCCTGGCCCGCTCCAGCGGACTCTCAGCGATCACACAGGAAGTCAACAGAACATCACATGGCGCAGTTGGCGTCACGGGCGCTCGTCATCGCGCATCGGCTTGAACGGCAGCATAATCAGCGCGACGAAGGCGGCGATGGCTGGCACGAGGTAGAGCAGCCCGACGAAGACGGAATCCGTATCTTTGGCGGTAATCAGCGTATACAGGCTGAACACGCCGAATCCCGCGCCGATCAGAAAGAGCAGCGCAGTGCTCAGCATCTTTTTGGACATCTCAGGCCTCACGTTCGCGAATGCTGGACAACGACACACACGACGCCGGGCGTCGCAGTCATCAGAGATTATACCATCGCGACCACTCGACCTATCGCGCCGCGTGGGACTCGTGGTGGCGCGAACCGCTCTCCTGGCGCGAGGGACGAGCGGAAACCAAACTGGCACGCCGCGTGTGTGCGATCTGTGATACCGTAGCAATGGTCCTGGGAGGCGCTCGACTCGGTCGTGAGACGTTCGGCGCGCCACGAGCGCGGCGCCTGGCGCCACATCCGACAGGGATGACTACGCGCGAGCGTCAGCGGACGCTCCGTGAGTGATGCGGGAGGAACGAGATGGCAGCGCGCCTGCGCTGGCGAGGATGGCTTCTTCTGATAGCGACCACGCTGCTGGTGTCAGCGTGTTCGTCGGCTGGCCCCTCACACCCGATCAGCGGCGCGACCGCGACGGCCGGCGCCGTGACGGTGACCACCAATGCTTCGACCTACTCCATCAACGACGCTATCGGCGTGATAGTGACCAACAACTCCAAATCGGACTTCTACACCCAGAACGGTAAGTCGGGCTGCGCCATCGTCCAGCTCGAACAATACAGCGCGACGACGGGCCAGTGGACGCGCCTGGACGGCTGCAACGGCGCTGCGCCGACGCAGACGCTGGTGATCAGCGCAGGCTCATCCGTACCGTTCACGCTCGCGCCGACCTCGTCAGCCGATCAGAACGCCTGGCAGCCGGGGACCTATCGTCTCTCGATCAGCTACACGACCCAGAGCGATGGCATCTCTGGCTCAGAGGTGGCGCACTCCGCCTCGTTCAAGGTCAAGGGGTAGACGCCTGAGCGTCGGGGCCTCGGCGCAAAGAAGGACACGCGCATGTCGCTGCAACCGCATGACATCAACCTGCTGGTGACAAATTTTCCCTTCAAGTCCGCTGATGTGGAGCGGCTGCGCGCGGCGGTCGGCGTTGATGCGCTGCTGGCCACCCGCAGTCGACAGGGGCTGATCGAGGCGCTGACCCAACACCCTGAGACTGACGTAATCTGCGTCTACTCCGCGCCAGACAACCTGCTGAAGCTGGCGCCGCATGTGGGCTGGGTGGCGCTCTCCAGCGCGGGCGCCGAGCATGTGGTGGAGCAG
>JAICVT010000040.1 GCA_025935235.1 Ktedonobacterales bacterium
GACATCGCAAAGGCGCGCGCGTTCTATGTGGACGCGCTGGGTATGGCGGTCGAGGCGGAGAGTCCGATGTTCCTTCAGGTGGCGGCATCCAGCGGGCCAGGGGTGAGCCTCGGCATCTCCGCCACCGAAGCCGTCACACTGGCCGGTCGCATCCTCTGGTGCCAGGTAGACGATGTGGAGGCGCTGCGCGCCCGACTGGCCGAGCGAGGCATTCACATCACCGCCGAGCTGAAGGATGAGCCGTTTGGCCGCACCCTCTCGTTCGCCGACCCAGAGGGCAACATCCTCAGCGCCTACCAGCCACACTCCTAGTCAACGACCGCCCGTAACTCCCCTCCCCCGCTTCGGCGGGGGAGGGGGTGGGGGCCAGCGCGGCATCGGCGAGTGGTCGGCGATCTTCCTGCTGGTGCGCTGCCTGGGGCGCATGGATGCCATGCCAGGCTCCGATGGCGAGCTGCAGCGCGCCGTCGCGGGGCTCTACAACGACGGCCAGCCGCTGCCCTCCGGCGCCTTCGCCTACCTGCTGGAACGCTACGGCCCCACACGCGGCTACTGGGCCTTCTACTGCCGCAACGCCGTCGAGAGTGGCAGCGGCCGTTCCGAGTGAGTCGCCACATGCCAAACGGAACAGCGCGGCGCATTAGAATCACCGAGTTCGCTGCGTTATGTTCCGCAAACGCTTCCTTGCCGCGTACACTACAGTAGGAGCATCGGCGACAGAGCTGATGCGCTGTAATGCCGCAAAAGTGAAAGGCTGGGGGGCGGTGCCCAAACAACCACTCGCTGAGGTCTTCGGCTTTCCCGTAGACAACTTCACGCCAGAGGCACAGCGCTATCGAGCGCGGAAGTTGTGTCCATACAACAATCGCGTACCGAACTGCACGAAAGACAAAGTCGAGAATCCACTTGGCGTTTGCAGCGTGTACGAGCAAGATCACGCGGTTGTAACCTGCCCTGTGCGCTTCCGGCAGGACTGGCGAGTTGCCGATGACGCGGCGGATTTCTTCTTCTCGCCCGGCGCCAAGTGGACCTCGCTGACCGAGGTGCGCTTGAACGACCGCCACGGACGCTCCGCTGGTAACATCGACATTGTGCTTGTTTCATATGACGACGTCGGTCACATCACGGAATTTGGAGCGCTGGAGGTTCAAGCTGTCTATATCTCTGGCAACGTGCGGGCGCCCTTTGAGCATTATCTGTTGGATCCACACAGCCACGCGGTGATGGATTGGTCAAAGCGCCGATTCTATCCACGCCCCGACTACCTGTCATCCTCTCGCAAGCGCCTCGCTCCGCAACTGCTCTTCAAAGGAGGCATTCTGCATGCCTGGGGAAAGAAGCAGGCGGTAGCCGTAGATCGCCACTTCTTTGCCTCTTTGCCGAAACTCGATGAGGTCGCGCGTGAAGATGCTGAATTGGCATGGCTCATCTATGATTTGCGTCGCGATCAGCAGACCAATCGGTTCCAGCAGGCGCTTGACCGAGTGGCCTATACCAGATTCAAGCCCACGTTGGATACAATCACCACAGCGGAGCCGGGAGACATCCAGGAGTTCGTCGAACATATACAGGCGCGTCTCGATGAAAAGCGCGATGGTGATGACGCGACGCCTCCAGATGCGCCATCGCTCCAGGACCTGCTAGGTGGAGAATAGTCCATGTACCAGCCAGCGCTCTTCGATGTGGACCACCTTGCGTCCATCGTCAACGTCGCCTCGGTTCCGCAGAGAAGCCCGTTTCGCTATCCCGGAGGGAAAACGTGGCTGGTTCCGCGCATCCGCCGCTGGCTGGCGCGGCGCGCGCGCGCTGGCGAATTTATCGAGCCGTTTGCGGGTGGCGCTATCATCAGCCTGACCGTGGCGTTTGAGCGGCTTGCTGAGCATGTGACGATGATCGAACTCGACGAGGATGTAGCGGCTGTCTGGCAAACGATTATGAGCGACGATGGCGCCGAGCGGTTGGCGTCTGAGATTCTCGCTTTTGACATGACACGCGATGCCGTGGTGGATGCGCTGGCGCGCACACCTGGCTCGGTTCCTGAGCGAGCATTTCAGACAGTGCTCAAGAATCGCGTCTGCCACGGTGGCATCATGGCCGCTGGTTCAGGGCTCCTCAAAGAAGGCGAGAACGGCAGAGGTCTGCGCTCGCGCTGGTATCCAGAAACACTCGCGCGCCGCATTCGCGCCATCGCTGCCATCCGAGATCGCATCACCTTCATCCACGATGACGGCCTTGAGGCGCTGGCTCAGCGCGCGAGCGACCCACAAGCCGCCTTCTTCATTGATCCGCCCTATACCGTCCCAGGCAAGGGGAAACGCGCTGGCTCGCGCCTGTATACACATGCGAATCTCGATCACGGCAGGTTGTTTTTTCTGGCAGACTCGCTGGCAGGTGATTTCCTGATGACCTATGACGCGGCGGATGAAGTCGTCGCGATGGCAGAGCAGCATAGCTTCGACTATCGGCGCATCCCGATGAAGAGTACTCATCACGCGCAGATGCGCGAGCTACTCATCAGCCGCAATCTCGACTGGGTGACCCAGGTATCAGAGGCCTACCCCGCCGACAATGACGCTTGACCTGTTCAGGAGATGAGGTGAGCGGGTGAGACTGCTGGCCCCAGCCCTCACTCGCGCTCGGCCTGCGCGCGGCGTAGCGCAGCGGTGGTTGAGCTGACCCAGGTGGCGCCGCCCACCAGCAGCGCTTCGTAGGCCGCGCGGCCACGGCCCGAGAAGTCGCGCGCCTGAACCAGCTTTAGCCCGGCCTCCTCAGTCGTGATGCGCAGGCTGCCGCTATCGGGCGGCACGCCCATGCCTGGCTCCAGCAGGATCACCCGCGCGCCCGCCTCCTGCGCGGCATGCGCTTCATCTAGCAGGGCGATGTTGCCGGGGCCGAGCGGCGCCGGGCAGATCACCACCACTCCCGCCTCGATCATGCGCTCGCGCGCGGCGGCTAGCCCCTCTGGCGAGATGGCGGCATAGGGCGGCTCCATCAGCGTCAGCGTCGCCAGCCGCTCGGCCAGCGCGCTATCGCTGTCGCCCACGTTCAGCGGCCCCGCCGAGAAGGGGATCTCCGCGTCGGCCAGCGCGCGCATCAGCAGCTCACCAGAGCCGCCCCCCGCGATCACGTGCGCCCTCAGTTGTCGCGCCAGCGTGGATGGCGCGGACGCCGCGTCAGGCGCCTGCGGCTCGGCGGAGGGCTGGACGGGTGGATGCACGCTCAGCCGCTCATCGCCGCGCAGAATGCCCACCCGCACCGGCGTGCCATAGACCGAGGAGAGCGTCGCCTCGTCGAGCGCCTCGGTGGGTGCGCCATCCGAGACGATGCGCCGAGCGTAGACGATCAGTCGCGGGAAGAAGCGCGCCGCCAGGTTCAGATCGTGCAGCGTGGCGATGACCGTCAGCCCGCGCTGCTGATTCAGCCGCCGCAGCAGCTCCAGCACCTCGATCTGATAGCGGATGTCCAGATGCGCGGTTGGCTCATCCATCAAGAGCAGCGGAGATTGCTGGGCGAGCGCCAGCGCCACCATCGTCCGCTGGCGCTCGCCGCCGCTGAGATCGGCGAAGATGCGCTCGGCCAGCGTCTCCAGCCCCGATTCCGCCAGCGCCTCGTCCACAATCGCACGGTCGCGCGCGCGCAGCGTACCCCAACTCCCCAGGTAGGGCGTGCGCCCCAGCTCGACGATCTGCCGCACGGTGTAGTTGTACTGGACGGCGAAATCCTGCGGCATCATGGCCACGCGCCGCGCCAGCTCATCGGGCGGCATGCGGCGCAC
This sequence comes from Ktedonobacterales bacterium, assembly GCA_025935235.1. Classification (GTDB taxonomy): domain Bacteria; phylum Chloroflexota; class Ktedonobacteria; order Ktedonobacterales; family JADMIN01; genus JAKAIY01. The sequence goes on from JAICVT010000040.1 coordinate 3,776, forward strand.
GTCGCGCCCCTCGATCAGCGCGCGGCCATCCTGCGGATGCAGCGCGCCAGAGGCGATCCGCAGCAGTGTTGATTTTCCGGCGCCGTTGGGGCCGAGCAGCCCGACCATCTCGCCGCGCGCCACCCGCAGCGTCACCTCGTGCGCGACCAGATCAGCACGCCGCGAGGCTGGGCCGGTTGTTGGCCCATAGGCGAATGTCACCGACTCCAGTGCGAGCGCCAGTGGCGCGACCGGAGCGGCGGACGAGAAGGGAGTGATCGGAGCCGACACGTCATCCATCCAGGGGCGTCCTCACCAGCGATAGCGCTGGCCCGCGTAGCGCAATAACCATAAGAAGAACGGCCCACCTATCAGCGCTGTTACTACACCCAGCGGAATTTCGGATGGCGCGACGACGGTGCGCGCCAGCAGATCAGCCAGCGTCACGAAGAGCGCGCCGCCCAGCGCCGAGGCCGCCACCAGCGGACGACTGCGCGGCCCCAGCAGCAGGCGGCAGACATGCGGCGCGACCAGCCCGACGAATCCCACCAGGCCGCCGATGGTCACCGAGGCCGCCACCAGCAGCGAGGCCGCGCCCACGATCAGCAGCTTGCGTCGCTCGACCGGCACGCCCAGATGCCCGGCCATCTCCTCGCCGAGCGCGAAGGCGTCGAGCGTCGGCGCCAGCCAGAGCGCCACCGCGACGCCGAGCGCCAGCAGCGCCGCCACGATCCAGAGCTGTACCCATGACTCTACATCAATCGCGCCGGAGAACCAGAAGTACAGTACTCCAAAATGCTGAGTGAGGGAAGTCACCAGCACAATCAGGATGGTCTGCGCCGCCGTCAGCAGCGCGCCGACCGCAACCCCTGCCAGCAGCAGCGTCACCACCGGCGTGCGCCCGCCGCGCGTCGCCAGGCCATAGACCACCGCGACCGAGAGCAGCGCCCCGCCGAAGGCCAGCAGCGTCACCAGGCTGAAGCCGAGCCACTCCACCGTGAACGCGCTGGTGATGGCCAGCGCCACCACCGCGCCCAGCGCCGCGCCCGACGATGTGCCCAGCAGCAGCGGGTCCGCCAGCGGATTGCGCAGCAGCCCCTGGAAGAGCGCGCCCGCCACGCCCAGCGCCGCACCCACCAGCGCCGCGCCCAGCGCGCGCGGCAGCCGCACCTGCATCAGGATCAGTTCATCCGAGGCTGGCCAGCGGGGCTGACCCCACCACAGCCCCACGTGGCGCAGCACGATCCGCAGCGTGGTCAGCGGCGGAATCGCCACCGTCCCCTGCAGCGTCGCCAGTGTCAGCGCCACCAGCAGCCCCAGGGCCAGCCCGACCAGCGCCAGCCTCGTGCGCGAGCGCGTGATGGCCCTCGCCCTGGTCCGCGCCTGGGCGCCGAAGGCGCTCACCACACGCGCTCGCCCAGTGCGCTCGGCGGTCGCGCTGATTTTGCCGATCTCGCTGATCTCGCCCGCACGCCCCTTTCGCGGCGCCTGCGCCATGACGGACTCCCTCTGCCAGATCATCATGCGCGCTGGCCGCGCGTCTCCGCCAGCGCCATCATACGCAATGACGCGCATGGCAGAGGCGTGGGCCAGCGCGCTCAGTCACCTGTCGCTCACACGCCGCTCACGAGAAGAGCGACGGGTGCAGGTCCTTCGCCACGCTATTCAGCCCATCAATGATGCGCGGGCCGGGGCGCTGGGCGAGGTTGGGATCGAGCGAGAAGATGGCGCCCGATTTCACCGCCGCGATGTCGCCCCAGCCCGGGCGCGCCGCCACCTGTGCCGGAGTCGCGCCATCGGTCAGAATGATGACCTGCGGGTTGGCGGCGATGATGGCTTCGTTGTCCACCGCCGGGTAGCCACCGCCTGACGTATCGCCGTGGAAGACGTTGACGCCGCCCGCGTCGGCGATCAGCTCATCGCCGAATGAGCCGCCGCCAAAGACATAGGTCGGGCCATTGCCATAGTACAACTCCATGTAGACGCTGGGCTTCGCGGCTGAGGCCACCTTCGCCTTGACCGTATCAATGCGGCTCTGCATGCCGGCGGCCAGCGCGTTGGCGGCGCTCTCGGCATGCGTGAGCTGGCCGATCAGGCGAATCTCTTTGATCGAGCCTTCCAGGTCGAGCGCGGGCAGATCATAGACAGTGATGTGCGCGGCCATCAGCTGGGTATCGGCGTGGCTGACGCTGGAGTTGGTCTCGTGGCCGTAGCTCAGCACGAGGTCGGGCTTCAGCGCGATGATCTGCTCGATGTTCGGTGTGCTGTTGGCGTCGGTGACTTTGGTTTTGGCGGCCATCTCCGCCGGGTAGTCGGTGTAGTTGTCCACGCCGACGACCTGCGCCTGCTCGTGCAGCGCGCCCAGAATCTCGCTATCCACCGGGGTGAGCGAGATGATGCGCTGCGGCGCTTTGGTTGGGATGACGATAGCCGTGCCATTGGCGTCTTTGGCCAGCAGCGGCTGCTCAGGGCCGCTGGAGGTCGCGGCGGTCGGGGCGCAGGCGGCGAGCGCCAGCGTCGCGACCAACGCGAGGGTGAGTCCGCCGACCACAGCCAGCGAACTGAGACGATTGAGGCGCGAGATACGCATGAAGATCAGGATTCCTCCAGGGGGTCGCGCGACGGCTCTGCGCCGTGAGCCGCGCACAGGCTCTCCCACGGATGAGGACGCGGCGAAGCGCCCTCGACAATGCCCGCATCAGCCGCACGTCGTCATCGGCGCCACGCCCCAACCTGCCCCAGAACACAGCCGCGCCCCCGTCTCTGGCGATTCAGAGCGAGGGCGCAGCGCATGGTGGTTGCTGGCGAATAGCGTCGTAGGACCCGGATGATGACGACGCTGCTCTCTCCTCTTGGCGCGAAGGTCTGAGCATTCCCCGCAGGTCGGTCTCCTGGCTTCCGGGTCCGCGCGCTCATGCCTGCCATAGCACGGCAGAGGCGCGCGGCTGGCTGTCCCCCGAACCTTCCCATCGGTCGCCCCGACAGTGGTCTCAACTCACACTCAACGTGCGAGCTGAATGAGGAGCAGCGTATCCCGGTTACAGTGGCGCGTCCGCATCGGTCTTGCACCGATTTCCCTGGCGTTTCCCTCGCGCGGCGAGGGTCGCCACCTCACGGGTTCTCGTTATGCGGTTGTACACAGGGAGTATAGCGAGCGGCGGGGCCAGTCGTCAACCTTCCGGCTCGCCGCGCGCCTCTTGCCAGGCCTCGGCCAGCGCCTCCTCGCGCGAGAGCGCGCGGCCAGCGGCATAGGCGGCGGCCCAGCCCTCCGCGCCGAGCGCTGCCTGCGCAGCCGTCAACAGCGGAGTCTCATCAACGACGGACTGCGCAATGCCGTGCGGCTCGTCCATCCGCTCCACCGCGCCCAGCAGCCGCGCCGCTCGCAGCGTGCGGCCCTCGTGAGCGGCCATCACGGCGAGCACGACGATGACTTCGGAGTCCTGCGCTTCATCCAGTGATTGATTGGCGCGGGCATGGATGATCGCGAGCGCTCGCAGCATGGCGGAACGCGCCCTGTCCATGTCATTGTGTCGCACGCTGAGATAGGCCAGCGCGTCGTATGCCGTCAACTCAGTCGGCGCGTTCTCGACACGCTTGGCCAGCCGCAGGCCTTCCTCGGTGATCGCCAGGCCCTCTGTTACCAGGTTCGGATCGCCCGTCACAAGATCGTAGCCAATCCAGGAAAAAAGGCTGGCCTGGATCGCCTCGTCGCCCGATTCGCGCGCCACCTGGATCGCCTGGCGCAACTGCGCAACGGGATCTGCGGCTATGGGGTGGCCACGCAAGGACAAGGCCGCGAGCGCCCAGAGCGCTTGCACTTCATTGCCGCGATCACCCGCTTCATGCGCGAGCGCAAGCAACTCGTTCGCCCTGGATTCGACGATGCTCGACTCCCGCATCATGATGGCATAGCTCACGATCCAGTTCAGCGCCCAGCGGCGCGCCCACGCGCGGCGGGACTCGCTCTCTGGCGATGAGCTGGCGGGGTGCGACGTCGCGTCGTCCAGTTGCAGCATGCGCGCCAGCCAGCGATAGCCCTCACGCGTGTCGCCGCGCATATTCCAGTATTGCGCCGTCCCGATTACCAGCCGCAGCCCCAGCTCGGCCTCGCCGCGCTCCACTGCCCAGGCCAGCGCCGCGCGCAGATTGTGCAGCTCAGCGCCCATCCGCGCCAGCCAGTCGGCGTGTCCATTGGCCAGCAGCGGGCCGTACTGCTCGCTCAGGCGCAGGATGTCCAGCGCGTGCGCGCGGCGCAGCGCCTCGGCCTCGCCGCTGGCCTCCAGCCGCTCGTGGGCATACTCGCGCACGACATGCAGCATGCTGTAGCGCGGCTGGCCACGCTCCTCGTGTCGCTGCACCAAACTCTGATCCATCAGCGCCGCCAGCCCCACCAGCGCATCCAGCTCCAGCGGCGGGGCGCCATCGGGCGCCAGGCAGACCGCCTCCACCGCCTCCAGCGTGGCGCCGCCCGCGAAGACCGCCAGCCGCCGGAACAACGCGCGCTCGTCGTCGGTGAGCAGCTCCTCGCTCCAGGCGATGGTCGCGCGCATCGTGCGGTGATGCTCCTCCACATCGCGTGGACCATCGCTCAGCAGCGGCAGCGAGCGCTCCAGGCGGGTGAGCAGGGCGTCGAGCGGCAGAAACTTGACGCGCGCGGCGGCCAGCTCCAGCGCCAGCGGCAGGCCATCCAGTTGCGCGCAGATCTCCGCCACTACCGGCGCCGTCGAGAGCGTGAGGGCGAAATCGGCCACGGCGGCCTGCGCGCGCTCGCTGAACAGCCGGATCGAGGCAAACGGCGCCAGCCGCTCCGGGGTGGCGGGCGGGCCATCCGTCGCGGGGACGGGCAGCGCCGCCAGCGTGTAGTCGCGCTCACCCCGCAGCCGCAGCGGCGAGCGGCTCGTCACCAGCAGGCGCACACCGGGGCAGCGCTGGCGCAGGTCGGCCAGATCATTGGCCGCCGCCGCGACATGCTCGAAGTTGTCGAGCACGAGCAGCGTGCGCTTGTCGCTGAGGTAGTCGCCCAGCGCCTCGGCGACCGGCCGCATGCCATGCGCCCGCAGCCCCAGCTCATGCGCGATGGTCGCCAGCGTCAGGGCTGGATCGCTCAGCCGCGAGAGGCGCACGAACCAGACGCCATCGGGAAAGAGATCCATCGCGCCGGTCAGCTCGGCGGCCACTTGCAGGCCCAGATGCGTCTTGCCGACGCCCGGCGGGCCCGTCACCGTCACCAGCCAGGCGCCCTCGCGCAGCATCCGCGTGACCTCGGCGATCTCGCGCGAGCGCCCCAGCAGCAGCGTCGGCTGGATGGGCAGATTGTGGGCGTGGCGGTCGAGCGCGCGCGGCGGCGGGAAGAGATCGGGCTGGTCGTCCAGCACGAGCTGCCAGAGACGTTCAGGCGCGCGCAGGTCTTTGAGGCGATGCTCGCCCAGGTCGCGCAGTTCAGTCTCGTTGGGCAGGCCATCCAGCGCGCCTTTGGCCAGCTCGGCGGTGGCGGTCGAGAGCAGGATCTGCCCGCCATGCGCCGCCGCGCCGATGCGCGCCGCGCGATGCACGTCGAAGCCGACGTAATGGCCCGCGACCAGCAGTGGCGACCCGGTGTGCAGACCCATCCGCACCCGCACCGGCGCCTCCTGTGGCCAACGCTGCGCCGCCAGCGCCCGCTGCGCCTGCGTCGCGGCGGCCAGCGCGTCGTGAGCAGCTCCAAAGGCGGCGAAGAAGCTGTCACCCTGGGTATCCACCTCGCGCCCATGATGGGCGGCGAAGGCCGCGCGCAGGATGCGCTGGCTGGTGTCCAGAGCATCCGCGTACTGGTCGCCCAGGCGCTGGAGAATCTGTGTGCTGTGCTCGATGTCAGTAAAGAGGAAGGTCACGGTTCCCGTCGGCAGCAGCGCATGGCGGCTGGACGAGGTGGCAGCCAGCAGGTGCTCGGAAGGCTGAAATGGCGCCTCGGTGGGCTGATAGCGCGGCTCGATGGTCGGCGCGCGCCGCGCCGCCGCCAGGAACGCCGCGCGCTCCTCAACGCTCAGATCGAGCGCGCCCGCCAGCAGCGCGACGGTATCACGGCGTGGGGCGGTGCGAGCGCCGCGCTCCAGATCGTTGATGCCGCGTGTAGAGAGGCCCGCGCGCTCGGCCAGCGCCGCCTGGGTCAGCCGACGCGCCAGCCGGTAGCGCCGCAGCAGCTCACCAAACGCAACCTGCGCCGTCGCTACCGCTGCGGGCTGATGATCCGCCTGAAGATCAGATGGCGTGTCGCGCATGGTCTGCCTCCGCCCTCGCCCGTGGGCCGCCGGAAACACCTATCAGCCCGACCGATACGCTTCTCCTTGCGTCACTTCTCCATCGGTAGCTCAGCCGCAGACGCCGCCTGCGCTGGCGTCTCAGGTGTTCAGAGTATGGCGCACGGCCAACGCTTGTCAAATCGGGGCGTGCGGCGACAAAAACCGCCGTGCGCTTGACAGAAGAAGAACCAGTCACTATACTTGCGAGTGCTATACGCATACGGCTCCGTATAGCGCCTGGTTGTTCCTCGCCAGTGTATCGGGAGCGCCTCCGCTCCTCACCAAGCGACACACGTTCGTCCGCGGTCCAGTTGGATGTAGCCCGACGCCTGGGCATACCCGACAGCGACTCCAGCGGCTGAACGAGTCGATCACCGTACGTTTTCCCCATGGCTGAGGTCTGGGGGCTGTAGGTGTCGTATCTCCTAACTCACGCTACATCGCGACGCCTCACTGCTGGAGACGTCGCAGGCGAGCGGCGCAGCCCCGCACTGGCCGTCCAAGCCATCCTTCGGCTGGCCACCCATCCCCTGTTCCCTGCCGCGCCCCAGCGACCGGGAGCGCCTGGCCCGCAGTTGCACCGCCAGGATCGCCATGCGCGCGCGACCTTCTGGTGTCGCCTGGAAGCATCCGAGGGTCGTTTGACCTGGTTTGAGACCATCCAAGATTTGGAGGCGCAGCTATGCGCATTCACTCCGTATTCGCACGGAAGCCTGTCGCTGCCATCACCCTCTGCGTCACCACGGCGCTGACGCTCGTGCTGGCGCAGGGACCGCTCACAGCGGCGGCTCATGCCACCGACACCGGCATTGCGCCGAACGCTGTGGGCGCGCTGGACTGCAACGGCTACAGCCTGATCCAGCGACTGGTGAAACCCAACGGAGTCTGCACCGATCCCCGCTCGATCTATGACGGAGAAGGCGCCCGCTTCCTCGACAATGGCCACTACATCGGTCACGATGAGCCGAGCCTGCGATTCCTCTCCAGTGTTCCTGGCTCTGGCAATAACGTGACCTGGAACGAGACGCTGCCCGGCGATCCAGCGGCCAGCCCAACGGTCGCTACGCCCGGATCCGATGTGACGCACTGGTTCGAGCTGTCGATTGCGCCGTGGTTTGGCATGGCGCTCTGCGATCCCTATTCCTATCCACAGACCGCCTGCAAACCTGAGAGCGATGCCAACGCGCCAGGCGCAGGCTCCTCATCGTTCATCGGCGGCGGCAGCTCCTTCCTGGAAGTACAGTTCTACCCGCCGGGGTTCGCGCCGTTCGTGGACAACATCAGCTGCGACAACACGCACTGGTGCGCCTCGCTGCACATCAACGACGCGGAGTGCACGCTGAACTTCCACTTCTGCAACCCCAACTGTGTCGAGCCAACCAACTTCGCGTTCATCCAGATGGATGGCGTGCCGACCGGGCCACCCAGCCCGCAGCTCTCGAACCTGGCCACCAACACCCCCAACGCTGAAACGCTGCTGATGAATCCAGGGGATAAGCTCCAGGTCCACATCTTCGACGCCGACCTCGCGGGAGGTGGTCGCGCGCTGGAGGTGCATATCAGCGACCTGACGACTGGGCGGAGTGGCTTCATGCAGGCGTCGGTGGCCAATGGCTTCATGGCCACGCTGCTCGGCAACTGCCACGGCGCGCCATTCAACTATGAGCCAGAGTACAACACCGCCGAGCCGCAGAATCTGGTGCCATGGGCGGCGCTGCAGGGAGGCATCCTGACGGAGTATGAGATCGGCCACTTCACGCCGTGCACATCTATCACCAGCCCGGCGACCTTCTCCATCCCTGGCTTCAGCGACCCGGTCTGGTTGAGTTGTCACGGGCCTTATGAAACCAGCGCCGACGGTGGGTCGAATCCGGAAATTGCCGATGGGTTCTGCTTCCCGGTGGGCGACACCCACGGCGGAACCGCCCCGCCGAACGAGGTGACGGGCTGCACGGATCTCTTTAACGGCGATGTGGATTTCGACGGGTCATCCTATCGCGCCGACTGGCCGAATAGCGTGACGCCCACCACCTTCCCTTCGACGTTCCAGCAATCGCAGCCCAGCTCGAACGGACATAGCTATTCCGGCGTGCAGTTCGAGACGGATGCGGCGGCCAGCGAGACGACCTGCGGCCCCAGCACGCTCGCGGGCTGCGCCGTGCCAGCGCCTATCGCGCCAGGCAGCTTCTACCCGTACTGGACACAGGCGCTAGTCAACGGTCACTGTGTCTGGGAGTTTGGCCAGATGACCAACGGGAACACGTTCGGCGGCGCCGCGCAGTATGACGGACCATCCGCCTACTTCTTTGGCACGCTATCGAGCGACGTGTTGTCCAACCCGAACTGCTCGTAGGGAGCCGCTGCTCGTAGCAAGCCGCAGACAGGCGCGTAGATCGTGAGCGTAGCGAGCGGGGCTGGCGATCGCCAGCCCCGCTCTGATTGCTGCTCTATCTGCTGCTCTTCGCTGCTATCTTCGCTACTTCGTGTAGGCGGCGCTGGTGGTGGGCTGCTCGAATGTCACCTCCAGCGCGCTGTTGACCATGCGCGCCACGGTGGCGTCGAGCGGGGCCAGCACGGTGGGCAGCGCGATGTTGCGCTTGAAGTTGCCGACCTCCACGATCAGGTCGTCGCCCTTCTTGACCATCTCCACCTTGCCCATCTCGATGTGCGGCAGCGGCAGCCGCAAGATGTACTGGTCGCCACGCTTGACCAGCTCCTGGGTCTGCCCCTGGAAGAAGACCTGGGTGGGGTCCTGCTCACCCCAGACCTCGCGCGCCAACTGCGCCAGCGCCTCTAGGCCGATCACCTCGCGCGAGCGATAGGGCGCATCCCACACCGGCAGCGGCGCGAAGGTCTGGTGGATCTGCTGGTAGTAGCCACGCTGCTGCGCCACCATCTCATCCAACAGATTCGGCTGCGCGGATTGTTCGGCTGGCGCGGAGCCACCCGGCAGGATGCGGTTCAGCAGGCTGGGCTGGGCGGCTGCGGAGGTCGCGGGCGCCGCTGCGGTCTGGTCGGCCACGCCTGGCAGCACGCGATTGCACAGCACGCTATCAATCGGGTAGCCGTAGAGTGTCAGATAGGTCTCGGCCCGCAGCGCCTCTTTGATGACCATCTTTTCCGGGTTGACCACCAGCCGGTAGCTGCTGACGGAGTTGTCAGTCAGGGTCGCCTTGAGCGCCGCCACCTGCACGTTCAGCTTGTCGAGCTGCTCGAAGACGTTGACCCCAGGCAGGAAGCTGCGCAACAGCGGCTTGGCGGCATTGAAGGCGACATTGCGCCAGCCACTGGCGCGATTGACATACCACAGGAAGGTCTCTGGCATGCTCAGCAGGCGCACCGTCTCGCCGGTGGGCGCGGCGTCCACCACCACCACGTCGAAGTTCCCCTCGCGCGCCTGCCGGTGGATGTTGAGCAGCGCGACGATCTCATCCATGCCAGGGATCAGCGCCATCTCCTCGGCGGCCACCTCGTTCGCGCCGTTCTTCTTGAGCGTGTTGGTGATGTAGTCCTGCACCTTGCTCCAGCCGTTGCGCATCTCCTCCAGCACATTGATCTCCTGCGCCCAGAGGTTCGGCCCGATCGGCTGCGGCTCGGCGGTCAACGTGCGGTCGAGGGCATCGGCCAGGCTGTGCGCCAGATCGGTGCTGACGACCAGCGTGCGCTTGCCAAGCTGCGCCGAGCGGGCGGCGGTGGCGGCGGAGAGGGTGGTCTTGCCGACGCCTCCCTTGCCCAGGTAGAGGATCAATCGCATGCGAGGGGAGCCTTTCCAATTCGTCCAACACGCGGCGCCAGGGCCACGGAAGCTGACACTTGTTGTAACGATCCGGCGCCCCATGCGCGCTGGCCGCGACATCCACTTCTACGCCAGCGTCTCGCGCGGGTTGTACACTGCGTCCATCCGCCCGCCGTCCGTCGGCGCGCCTGAGTGGGAGGCGAGTAGCATCGCTGGCGGTCACCGACCTGCCTTGATTTTCGGCCGCGGGTCGCGGCATGATCTGACAGTGACCGATTGCACACCCATTGCAACGTGTTTGTTCGCTACTCGCAAAGCGCCTACGCAGCCATCCGCCCAACCGCTTGGTAACGCTCTTGCGAGGCGACAGCGTCGCAAGGCGCAAGATGACACAGGACAGCGTAGCGCGGCGCGAGGCGCCGCGCCATCAGCCTATCAGGAGGCGGCTACGATGCTAGCGCCCGTCGATGACGCGGCCTGCTCTCCGGCGATGGCGTCTCCGCACCCAACGCGCCCAGCGCATGCGCGCCACGCCGTGACTGCTGGCGCGCTGGATGACGGCTCGCTGGCCGCCGACGCGCCACTCAGCGCCGCCTATGCCTATTGCCAGCGCATCACGCGCGAGATCGCGCGCACGTTCTATTACGGCTCGCTCTTTTTGCCCGCCGAGAAGCGCCGCGCCGCCTGGGCGCTCTATGCCTTTTGCCGCATCGCCGACGACATTGCCGACGAGTGTGATCTCTATCCCGACCCGCTCGCCAATCTGCGCCACTGGCGCCACGCGCTGCTCGATGCCTACGCCGGGCGCCCACGCGGGCCAGTGATGCGCGCCTGGGCCGATACCCTCACCCGCTACCCGATCCCGCCGCAACCCGCACTGGAGTTGCTGCGCGGGGTCGAGATGGACATCGCGGGAGCCAGCTTCGCCACGTTCGACGATCTGCGGCTCTATTGCTACCGCGTGGCGGGGACGGTGGGGCTGCTGATGGCGCCCGTTCTCGGCTACCGCGACGAGAGCGCCGAGACGACCCAGGCGGCGCTGGCGGCGGCGGTTGATCTGGGCATCGCGATGCAACTTACCAACATCCTGCGCGACTTGGCCGAAGACGCCGCGCGCGGGCGCGTCTATCTGCCCACCGATGAGCTGTCAGCATTCGGCTATGCTCGCGCCGACCTGGAGCGCGGCGCCATCACCCCCGCCTTCTTCCAGCTGATGCGCTACCAGATCGCGCGGGCGGAGCAGTATTACGCGCGCGGGCTGCGCGGGGTGCGACTGCTCGATCCCGATGCGCGACTGGCCATCGCGCTAAGCGGCTCGCTCTATCGCGCCATCCTGCGTGGCATCGCCCGGCGCCCACAGGATGTCTTCACGCGGCGCGTCCACCTCTCGGCGCCCGCCAAGCTGGCGCTACTCCCCGGCGCCTGGGCGCGCACACGGCTGGGCGCGCTGGAGTAGGCGGCGCACATTCAGCCCTGCCCATCTCTCCCACCGCCCGCTAGCCCAAACGGTCCTGTGCATATCCCTGTGGATAACTTCGTGGATAACTCACCAGGATTCGTGGAAAGCAGTGGATAAGCCGTTTGCACAGGCGGATTCGGGGTTGAGGCATGCGGGCGAGGGCGAAAACAAGCCCCTCTGGCGCGGGCGGCGGGCAGCGTCTTCCACTAAGTTATCCACATTTCCACCGGCTGTGGACGGCTGGTGGATGGAGCCGCGTTGCGAAAACTGGCTGGCTCAGGTACCCTCAAGCGTACCGCTTCGTCTGTTCTCTTCGCACGCCTCCGCATCCCTCGTCACCCGCCGAGCCGACTACCCGGTTCGCCACAGGATGCGCGACGCCGACGACGGGAAAACAGCGTCTGATACGTGCTATACTGCTAGAATAGACGTTCTAGCGCGCACGTCCAGCGCCGACGACGCGGAGGCATCCCCCCCTCACGCGCACGGCCTCGCGCCCGCGCCGCCGGGGAGGAGTTCTGGAGGAGTCCTGGAGGAGTTCCGGAGGAGCGTGGCGATGGCGATGTCGGCGGAGAAGCTGCTGCCACAGAACGTGGAAGCGGAAGCCAGCGTGCTGGGCAGCCTGCTGATTGATCCAGACGCGATGGCGCAGATCGCGGACTTCCTTCACCCGGAGGATTTCTATCGCGAGGCGCACCGCGTCATCTATCAGGCCATCTCCGACCTCTACGAGATGGGCGCGCCCGCCGACCTCATCACCCTGACCGACGAACTGCAGCGCAGCAACAAGTTGGAGGATGTCGGCGGCGCCAGCTATGTCAGCTCGCTGGCCAACCAGGTTCCGACCAGCGCCAACATCGAGAGCTACGCGCGCATCGTCGAGCGCACCGCCATCCTGCGGCGGCTGATCCACGCGGCGGGGCAGATCGCGGGTATCGCCTACAACGAGCCAGACGCCAACGTGGCGCTGGATCAGGCCGAGAAGCTGATCTTCGAGGTCTCGCAGCGCATCTCGCACGAAGAGTTCCAGCACATCCGCGACACGCTGATGGCCTACCTCGACAAGCTCGGCCAGTTGCAATCGCGCAAGGGCGATATCGTCGGCGTGGCGACTGGCTTCTCCGACCTCGATAAGATGACTGGCGGCCTCCAGCGCTCCGATCTCGTCATTCTGGCTGCGCGGCCGGCAGTGGGGAAGTGTTTGACAGCCCACACGCTGATTGACGACCCAGCGACGGGCGCGCGCCTGACGATCGAGGAATGTGTGCGGCGCCGATTGCCCAGCGTCTTCGGCCTCTCAGAGGAAGGAGCCGTCCGCCGCGCCAATGTGACCGACTGGGTAGACAGTGGCATCCAGCCGTGCTACCGCGTTCGCACGCGCACGGGCCGCATGGTCGAAGTGACAGGACATCATCCCTTCCTGACAACCCGTGGCTGGATTCCATTGCATGATCTGGCTGTCGGCGCCGCCATCGCTGTGCCATGCGCGGTTCCCGCCTTCGGCGCGGACGACTCCTGGGATTCGGCGCTCGTGCGGCTGCTGGCCTATTTCATCGCCGAGGGCGGCCTGACCGATTCGTCGCCGGAGTTCACCAACACCGACCCAGAGATCATCGCGGATTTTCAGCGCATCATCGCGGATTGCTTCCCCGAGGTCGCCATCCGCCAGGACAAGATCACCTACATCGCCGCGCGGCAGCGGCAGCCCGGCGTCGCCCAGCGCCCCAATCCAGTCACCACCTGGCTGCGCGAGTTGGGACTGTGGGGCAAGCTCGCCAGGGACAAGGCCTTCCCAGCGTGCGTCTGGACGTGGAGTCAGCCGCGTCTCGCCGAGTTCCTGCGCACGCTGATGAGTTGCGATGGCTCAATCTATCCAGTGGCGGGTGATCCGCGCATCGAGTTTACGGTGGCGTCGCCACAGCTCGCGGCTGATGTCCACCATGCGTTTATCCGCTTCGGTCTGATCGCCAAGCGCTACCAGACGACGACGGGCGCCTGGCGAGTCGAGATAACGAGCCCGGAATCTATACAGCGCTATCAGGAGCAGATTGGCTGGTTTGGCGAGAAGACGACGCGCTTCACACAGCTTCGCATGGGCAAGCATCTGCGCGCGCATCCCGGCAATGCGGGCCATGCGCCGCGCGAGATCTGGCCAGTCGTGCGCGCCGCCGCCGCGCGCCAGGGCCTCTCTATGGTCGAGCTGGCGCGTCGCGGTGGCGAGACGACACGGACGGGCAAGTACGCGGGCTACAATGCGCACACCAATCGCCGTCTTCCGCGCTACCGCCTGGCGCGCTATGGCGCGATTCTGGGCGATGCGCATCTGCGCCGCTGTGGCAGCCTAGAGGTCTACTGGGATGAGATCGTCGCCATCGAGCCGATTGGCGAGCAGCAGGTTTATGACCTGACCGTCCCAGACGGCGCGAATTTCATCGCGCAGGACATCATCGTCCATAACACGGCGCTCGCGCTCTCGGTGGCGCACAACGCGGCGCTGCGCTTCAAGCATGGGGTGGCGATCTTCAGCCTGGAGATGAGCGCCGAGCAGTTGATCGCACGCTTCCTCTCGATGGATGCGATGGTGGACCAGCAGAAACTGCGCACGGGCTTCATTGATGATGAGGAGTGGGAGCGCATTAGCCAGTCGGTTGTCAACCTCTCCGAGGCCAACATCTACATTGACGATACCCCCGGCATCTCGCTGATGGAGATGCGCAGCAAGGCGCGCCGCCTGATGATGGAGCGCGGCTTCGATCTCATCATCGTGGACTACCTCCAGCTGATGCAGGGAACAGTCAACAGCAGTGGGCGCGGCGGCGAGAATCGCGTGCAGGAGATCAGCGCCATCAGCCGCGGACTGAAGGAGCTGGCCCGCGAGCTGGAGGTGCCAGTGCTGGCGCTCTCGCAGCTCTCGCGCGCGGTGGAGAGCCGCACCGACAAGAAGCCGCAGCTCAGCGACCTGCGCGAGTCGGGCTGCGTCGTCGGCGACACGCCTGTCTATCTTCCCGACGAGGGGCGTTACGCGCCGATCAGGTCACTGGTGGGACGCACCGACGCCCGCGCGCTGGCGCTCAATCTGGCGACATGGAAGCTGGAGCCAGCCGCCATTACCAACGCCTTCGCGACCGGACATAAGCCCGTCTATCGGCTCACGACGCGCCTTGGTCGCAGCGTGCGCGCAACGGCCAACCATAAGTTCCTGACTATCGCGGGCTGGCGGCGTCTCGACGAGCTAACCGCTGGCGAGCGCATCGCCATCCCGCGCACATTACCCGGCCCGACTGAGGCGACGATGAGCGATGAGGAGTTGGCGCTGCTCGGCCACATGATCGGCGACGGCTGCGCGCTGCCACACCACGTCATCCAGTACACGACCCGCGAGATTGATCTGGCGGAAACAGTACGCGATCTGGCCATCGCTGTCTTCGGCAAGGCGGTGTCGCCACGCATCTCGCAGGAGCGCGGCTGGTATCAAGTCTACCTGACGGCGAGCGAGCGCCTGACCCACAACAAGCGCAACCCCATCGCAGCCTGGCTGGATGACCTTGGCGTGTTCGGCCTGCGCTCCTATGAAAAGCGCGTGCCGGAGAAAGTCTTCGCGCAGCCTGCCGCTGGCATCGCGCGCTTCCTGCGCCATCTGTGGGCGACCGATGGGTGCATCCATCTGAGCCGAGCGACTGTTGATACCGTGAAGATCTACTATGCCTCCAGCAGCCCCGTTTTGGCGCGGCAGGTGCAATCACTCCTGCTCAGGCTGGGAATCAACGCGGTGATCTTGCGCTACGCGCAGCCAGGCAAAGGGCGCGATCAGTATCACGTCAAGGTCAGCGGGAAGCCAGATGTCGAGCAATTCCTGGCACAGGTGGGCGCGCTAGGCGAATACAAAGTTACGCATGCTGCGGCGATTTCAGCCTACTATGCAGATCGTGTTGGTAAAACCAACCGCGACATGCTGCCGCGAGAAACGTGGGATGCGGTGATTGCCCCTGAAATGGCCGCC
>JAICVT010000455.1 GCA_025935235.1 Ktedonobacterales bacterium
AGTGATACATCGGCACTGGTATGCACAGCCGGTCGTTCTCGGTGAAGTGTTGCAGGTGCGCGATGAAATAGCCGTTGTTGAGGATGTTGTGGTGGCTCAGCGTCGCGCCCTTGGGGTTGCCCGTCGTGCCGCTGGTGTACTGGATGTTGATCGGGCTGTCGAACTGCTGCTCGGCCTGGCGCTCCGCCAGCGTCTGCTCGCTGACCTCCCGCGAGCGCTCCAACACCTCACCCCAGACCCACATCCCTGGCGCCCGCTCGTTGCCCAGACGGATCACATGGCGCAGGCGCGGCAGGCGGTGGCTCTCGAGCTGCCCCGGCGCGCTGTGAGCCAGCTCCGGGCAGAGCGTCTGGACCATCTGCGTGTAGTCGGTCGTGCGGAAACTGGGGGCTAGCGCGAGCGTCGAGCAGCCCGACTGATTCAGCGCGTACTCCAGTTCATGCAGGCGATAGGCGGGGTTGATGTTGACCAGAATCGCGCCAATCTTGGCCGTCGCAAACTGGACGATGACCCACTCCGCACGGTTGGGCGCCCAGATGCCGACGCGGTCGCCCTGCTTCACCCCCAGCGCCAGCAGCCCGCGCGCGCAGCGATCTACCTCCGCCCGCAGCTCGCGCCAGGTGTAGCGCAGCCCCTGCTGGCGTGAGATCAGCGCCTCGTGGTCAGGGAAGCGCGCCACCGTCTGATCGAACGCATCGCCAATCGTCATGCCGAGCAGCGGCGTGTCGCTCACACCGCTCACGTAGCTCCCCGCCTTCGGGCCATTGGTGTGGGGAACGGTCTCAAAGTCCGATGTCGTCTGCATAGAGGGTCACACCTCCCGCGCTCTGCTGGCGCTCGCCGCTGGCCTGACATCCGCCTGGCATCCGCCTGGCATCCCTGCGCGCCATCGCTGCGGTCGCCTCGCTGCGCCCCGCGTGGACTCATCATGTCCGCGCGCCGCGCCGCATGTCAACTGGCGGGGCATGCAGGCGCGTCTGGCAGCGCCGGGAGAAGGCGCGAGAGGGTTTTGCAACCGGAGATTGACGTTCGCGCGCCGCCGACGCTACGCTCCTGCCTGACGATTCACGCAGGCGCCTTGCCCGCCAACGCCCGCCAGCGGAATCCGACGACAGATGGAGACTGCCATGCGTACCATGCATACCAGACGAGCCATCGGCGCGCCGATCCTGGCGCCGCTGCTCCTGCTTCTGCTGGCGTCGCTGGGCGGGCTGGTCGGCTGTACCCGCGCCATGACGAGCCGTGCGCGGGCCAATCAGGGCGCCCCGACGCCGAGCGCGACCAACATCCCCGCGACCACCGAGGGCCGCCTAACGCTGGATGTGCGGCAGGCCGTGGGCGCGGCGGCGACCGCCGTGGCGCTGACCTATACGCCCGCCACTGGCGAAATCAGTGTCAACATCACGCTGGTCTGGAAGCCTGCCTGGAAGCTGGATTTCAAGCAGGCGCAGGCCCAGGCGATGACGGTCTGCTTCGCGGCCCAGCGGGCGCTCTGGACGAGCGGCGTCGCGCTCCAGCAGGTGACGGTGACGGCGCTGGGGCAGGCGCCCGACGACTACGACAACCTGATTACAGCCGCCTATGCCGCCGCCACCCTCACCAGCGCCCACGCCAGCGCCATCGTGTGGAGCGCCAGCACGCCGTTCGACGCCTGGCCGCGCTACGACAACACCTTCCTGCGCCCCACCTACGTGCCAGACTGGGTCTATCCACCGCCCGCCATCCAGGCGCTCACGCCTACGCCGTCGTTCCCATGAGTGGCGCGCCCTCACCCCTGCCCTCTCCCAGAGGGAGAGGGAGCCGGAGGGGTTGCTTGAGGCGGGCGTTTTCTGCCGCATCTGAGGGCGCGTCGTTGCCCCTCGGCGAAAACCTCAGCCCAGCGCAAACTCCCCTCTCCCAGAGGGAGAGGGGCAGTGGTGAGGGCCGCGACGCGGGAGCGGAGCTGGGGGCTACGCCAGCCGCAGCGCCGAGGCCACCCGCACGACCGGATGGAAGACACGCGCGGTCAGCGGCAGCAGCCCGAAGGCCAGCCCATCGCCGACCGCCGCGCAGCACGCCCCACCGACGATGTCAATCGGATAGTGGACGCCGACGAAGACGCGCGCGAAGCCGATGAAGACCGCGATCGCCAGCGCCAGCAGCGCCCCCACCAGCGCCGGAGCCACGCGCCCCAGCCGTCCGCCCGCAGGCTTGCCCGATCGCTCGCCCGCCTGCTCGCGGCGGAGGTGGCGCCACAGCCAGAGCGCGTAGATCGCCAGCGTCAGCGCGATGGCCATCGCCACCGCCTCGTGGTCGCTGGGGAACGAGGCGTCCGCCGCGTGCGCGATCAGCTTATGCGCGACGCTGGGATGCGAGATGAACGGGCGCGGCTCGAAGATCAGCGCCCCCAGCAGGATGTTCAGGCAGAGCGCCAGCGCGACGCCGACGACCGCGCTTAGCAGCGCGCGCTGCCCTAGCCAGCGATCACGCTCCGCCTCGCCCGCGCCCACCCGCCGCGCCAGCCAGCGGCTGAAGGGCGACCAGCGCGCCAGCAGCAGCCAGACCAGCAACAGCACGAGGGGCAGCGCGAAGATCAGGTCATTGGCCCCAAACACCATCACACGGTCGAGTGTGGCCGAGTGGCCCGCCAGCCCATTGATATCGAGAAAGCCCCTCCAGTTGTCGCGCAGCTCCGCCGATACCAGCGGCTGAAACACATCCATCGGTGTACCGACTCATCCTCTCCGTGGGGCAGGCGCCAGGCTCGCCAAGCGCATCCCGCGCGCCAATCGCTTGCGTGTTCAGCAATCGTTAAGGCGATCATACGCCCATTGTATGAGAATCGCGTGAGCGCGCTGCGATAGTCCTGGTTCTTCCAGCTTCGGTCGCTCGCGTCAGATCGCTCTCGTCAGGTCGCTCGTGTCAGGTCGCTCGCGTCAGATCGCTCTCGTCAACATCAATGTTCTGATACAATGCGCCTGCATAGGCCACGCTTACCAGAGAGTGATGGATCGCCCATGAGCTATTCCGACTACCAGCAGCTGATTTTCGAGCGGCGTCCGCACGGCGTCACGCTGATCACGCTCAACCGCCCGGAGAAAT
>JAICVT010000491.1 GCA_025935235.1 Ktedonobacterales bacterium
ACCATCGCCAGTTTCAGCCTGGAGGAGGATCTCGGGGTCTGGCTGCTGGATTACAACTACCGCCGGGTTCATGGTTCTCTCGGCAAGACCCCGATGCAGCGCTGCGCCGAGCTCCTCGAGCAGACGCCGCTCTGGGAAGACGTCGCCGAGGCCTTTGACCCAGAGCGTCGTCTCCCTTCACACGCCGAACGCATCGCTTCCCACCGCTTCACATCGCGCCGTCTTTCGGAGCCAGCACGCGCCATCAGGGCAGGATCCCGCTGCCTGGGCATCGAGGCTATTTGGGCATCTCGCCAGAACCGCCAGAGCTCATGTGCCGCGCTCTCTCTGGCGCCAGCGTCGCCAGCGGCACGTTAGGGTCAGCCAAACGCTGTGCATCGGGAAAGGATGCGGACGTAGCGATCCACTCCCGAACGAGGTCCATGTGCGCGTCGTCGTTGAGCATGAACGCCGCCCGCAGTGTCGTGCCGCGCTCCAGGTAAAACGCGGTAAACGCGTTGGTCGCAAGTTCGCCCCGCATTACCACCTGCGCGTCGCTGGAAGGATAGCCCAGCATATTGATGGAGTAGTCGAACTGATCCGAGAAGAAGTAGGGCACGTGCCGATATGGCTCGTCCCCGCCTGCCATATTGGCTGCTGCCACCGTGCCGGACTGGATAGCATGATCCCAGTGTTCGAAGTGCATACGTCCTGCCAGGGGATCGGGATACGTGACGATATCGCCCGCCGCGAATACCCCCGCGATGCGCGTCTCCAGCCGCTCGTCTACCACGATGCCGTGCCGCGGATCTACGTCCAGCCCGGCTGAAGCCGCCAGTTCAGTATTGAGCTCGCTGCCGACCCCTACGATGGCGAGGTCGCACGCGATGTCCTCGAGCGGCCTAGAACCGACCGCTGGCGCGCCCGTTCGCGTTTCTGTCCGCGTCCCCGCCGGGCCGATGCGCACGGCGGCGCACTGTCCGTCCGGGCCAGCGACGAAGCCTGTGACGGTTTGCTGATGGCGGATGCGCACGCCGCGCTGGGTAAACTGGTCCTCGAAAAATGCGGACAGGCGCGATGGCATCAGGCGTGGCCAGAAGCGGTCATGGGAATCAATCATGGTGACCTGCGCCTCCTGCATCACGGCCCCTGCGGCAGTCTCCAGGCCGATGAAGCCACAGCCGACGACGACCACGCGCTTGCCGGGGACGCTGAGTTGCGCCCGCAGGATATTGGCATCGTCGAGCGTCCGCAGGTGGTAGACGCCAGGAAGATCTGCGCCTGGGACGCTCAACCGTCGGGCACGCCCGCCAGTCGCGATAAGCAGCGTGCGATAGTGATATGCGCGGCCATCCGTCAGGTGGACGCGCTGCGCGGCGGTGTCGAGCGCCTGTGCCGCGACACCGCGCAACACCGCGATGCGCTGTTCGTCATACCAGGGACGACGATGCACGTATACCCCGCCCTTGCCATAGATCCCCTCGGCGCCGATCGCGCCCCGCAGGTACTCCTTGGAAAGCGGTGGGCGATTATAGGGAAGCGCTGGCTCGCTCGCCACGATCAGGATGCTACCGCGAGGATCGCGCTTGCGGATCTCCTTCGCGGCGGTCGCGCTCGCCAGCCCACCACCAATCAAGAGGTAATCTACTGCTTGAACAGTGGTTGCGTCTGTCATCGCGATCACCTCATTCTTTGTCAACGCGATTCGAGCGCCTGCTCCACTAGGGCGCGAGTCGCGTCCAGGCAGCCCTGACCGCAGCACGGGAGGGCGCCGACCGCCACCACCTTGCGCTCTCGCATCACCGGAAAGGCAATCGGCGGGCGCAGCCTGGCGCCGTTCGCCAGCATCAGCGTGGGGGTACCGCGCACGTGGTACTGCTCCTTACCCACGCGCTGCTCGCCGAGTACGGCCGTGCGCGGCGCGTCGCTCTCGAAGACGCGAACGAACGCGGCCATATCGAGACCGACCTCCTCAGCCAGCGTTAGCAGCGTCTCGCGGCGGCCGATGTTGCGGCTCTCGGCGAAGAACGCCTGCCGGATGCGCAGATCGTAGGTGTGGGCGAGGTCTTCGCTCTGCTGCGCAGCGCACCAGACGGCTGCGAAGGCCGGCAGCGTGGTGGTGGGCCAATCATCCCCCTGATACGGGGCGAACTGGGCATCTGGCTCCTGGATCGCCGCGAGCCACCACTCCTGCTCAAGAATGTCGCGCGGCGCCGCCTCGCCACGGAGAACCTCCAACGGGAACGGCCGGATGCGGAACCTGACACGCCCTCGATACTCCGGCATGAGTTTGTGCAAGCGCACGGCTTGAATGTAGCACCAGGGTCAGTAGTACTCAGCCCACTCCCACAGCTCCGGCAGGTTGTTCTGCGCCATGTGACGTACGCCTCTCTTCTCTCTGTTCCTTCTCTCCGTTGTCTTTGCCATATCTCGCCCGCACCTGCGCAACTAGGCTCGTATGCCGCAGGCGGTCAGGAACTCGGCGCGCAGAGCGGGGTCCTCGTCGTAGAGGCCGCGCCAGAAGGTCGTCCTGGTGTAGGGCGCCTCCTCACGCACGCCGCGCATCTGTGTGCATAGATGCTGGGCGTTCAGATAGACCGCCACACCGTGCGGCTGCAGCATCGCCTCCAGCGTATCCGCGATCTCACGTCCCACCCGCTCCTGCAGCGTGAATCGCTTGGCAAACAGCCGCACCAGCCGGGTGAGCTTCGAGAGG
>JAICVT010000461.1 GCA_025935235.1 Ktedonobacterales bacterium
CACTGGAGGATGGGCTGCTGCCCATCCTGCTGATCGAGGCGCGCAAGCCCGGCGGGTGAGGCCACCACCCCCAACCCCTCCCCCGCTGCGCGGGAGAGGGGAGCCAGATCGGTGGCGCAGGGCAGGGGGCCACGGGCGGGTTTACCCGCCCGTCCTCAACGGCGGCGGCGCGGATCACCGCGACCGCGCGCCATTTGCCACGTCGCCCGGCCCAATCTCCCCTCCCCTCGCGGTGGAGTGGCTGTAGAAGAGGTCTCCGCGCTCTGGCGCCCCAAATGCTCAGGGTTGTGCGTAAGCGCGCCTGAGGCGCTCGGAGCAGGAGGGAACCTGCCGGCGCCCTCTCGCCGTTTCACTCACTGAATGCGGAACTGCAGGCGCCGCGCCACAATGATTGCGCGATGATTGCTTGATGATTGCGCGATGTCGCAATTCCTCCATCGCATAGGGATGTGCGCCCGCCTCTCGTGTGACGAGCATGCGCCAGGAAGGGCGAGTGGCTCAGCAGGCTCGCGGAAGGATTAGACTCATTGGCGCTCGCTATCGGCAGAATTGAAGATCAGTCGTTCCCGATTGTCCAGCGCTTGGCGCAATTACTGCACGCGCGCGTCTGGGTGACGGATGTCGGGCGCCGCGTGGTCGCCAGCACCGAGCCAGCCGATGTCGGCCACGATCTCGCCACGCTCTCCGCGCGCTCGGCGTCGCGCCCGCGTCGCATCGTGACTGTCACCGCGCCGGACTCGCTGCGCCGCCTGAACGCTGCCGAGATCACGCTGGAGCAACTCGATGGCGAGCGCATTCCGCCCCATCTGGCGCAGGCGATCGTTGATCTGGGCGTCAAGGAGATTGCCTACCAGACGATGTCGCCCAGCGCGCACGAACTGAAGAACTACTTTCTCTACAACCTGCTTTTCGAGACCTCGCCCGACGAGGGCGCGCTGATCCGCGAGGGCCATGTGCTGGGCATAGACTTGACGATCCCCCGCGCGGCGATCCTGATTGACGCGGGGAACTACATCCATACGATGGGCGGCGCCGACCAGAGCGAGCAGGATGAGGCGCTGATGCGCCAGCGCACCCAGCGGATCATCTCTAGCATCGTCAACTTCTTCCATCTGCCGACCGATACCATCTGCGCCTACATCGGCGACAGCGAGATTGTCGTGCTCAAAGCGAGCAGCACGCACGATCTGGTCGCCTGGGCCGACCAGCGCGCCGTCGAGGGGGAGACGCAGCCCTCCTGGGCAGGTCTCGCGGCGCTCAAGCGGGCGGGCGCGGCGCTGCTGGCGTGCATCTCGCACGACACGGGCGCCGACATCTGCCTGGGCATCGGACGCTATCACCCTGGTGTGCGCGGCCTCAAGCTCTCCTATCAGGATGCCCGCGCCGCGCTCACGCTGGGTCGCCAGTTCCACGGCGCGAACCAGATCTACTGTCTGGACAGCCTGGGCATCGCGGCGTTCATCGGCATCAGCGACGAGCCGACCAAAGTGGACCTGGCGCGACGGCTGCTGGGGCCGCTCGACCACGAGCCGGAACTGATTGATACCGTCGAGGCCTTCTTCGCGATGGACTGTAGCCCCTCGGCCACGGCGGCCCGCCTGTGCGTCCATCGCAACACGCTGGGCTACCGGCTCGAAAAAATCGCGCTGCTCACGGGTCTCGATCCTCGCCGCTTCGACGACGCCGTGCAGATTCGACTGGCGCTGCTGGCGCGCTCGCTCCGCCACTAGCCAGTTCTACGGCTCCGCGCTCACGGGCGGTCGCCTTTGGGCGTCTGCACAAGACCGCATAGGGCAGGTCGCCCGCATCGTTGGGCAAATGCCCCATGACGGGCCATCCCCAGCCGCATAGAATCTACTCAAGACTATCCTCGTCTCAGACTGCCCAGGCGTCTGTTCACATGCGCGGCGCGTCCGCGATGGTTGAGGGGGTAAGTCGGGAAGGAGACCGCATGATCCAGCAAGATGCAAGGACGCATCCACATATCGCTCCCTCGCCGAGCCGCCAGCCGGGCCGCCAGCAGAGCGCCTATCGCGTCGCCGTGATCGCCGCGCTGAGCGAGCGGCGGACGGTGATGAACGCGGCGTACACCCAACTGGAGGTTCGCGCAGACGCGCTGGCGCAGGCGGCGGCGTGCATCCTCAGCGCGCTGCGCCTCGGCCACAAGGCGCTGATCGCGGGCAATGGTGGCAGCGCGGCGGAGGCTCAGCACCTCGCGGGCGAGCTGGTGGGGCGCTTCCAGCGCGAGCGCGCGCCCTACGCTGCGCTGGCGCTGACGACCGATACGGCCATCCTGACCGCCATCGCCAACGACTATGGCTATGAGGAAGTCTTCGCACGGCAGGTGCGCGCGCTGGCACAGCCGGGCGATGTCTTCATCGGCCTGAGCACCAGCGGCGCATCGCCAAATGTGCTGCGCGCTGCGCGGGCCTGCCACGAGCGCGGCGTCGCCGTCATCGCCATCACCGGCGAGCGGCCCAACGCGCTGGCGCGGATGGCGGACATCGCGCTGCGCATGCCGACGCTCGCCACCGCCGCCACCCAGGAGCTGCACCTGGCGATGATCCACATCCTGTGTGACATCGTCGAGACCGAGCTGGCGGAGAGCGCCGAAGACGCCGCGGACGCCGAGGTCGCCCGGCCATGAACGCATCCACTCGATCTGGGGCGCGCGCTCTCTTTCTGGACCGCGACGGGACGCTCACCCGCCGCTATCACTATCCCTCGCGCCCCGAACACCTGCGCCTCTATGACGGCATCGCGGCGCCGCTGGCCGCGCTGCGCGCGGCAGGCTTCCGGCTGGTCATGGTGACGAACCAGTCGGGCATCGCGCGCGGCTACTTTACCGAGAGCGACCTCGACCACATGCACGCCTATCTGCGGGCAGAGCTGGCAGCGCGAGGCGTCGCGCTGGACGCCATCTATCACTGTCCGCATCATCCGGACGGTACGGTGGCTGGTCTGGCCGTGCGCTGCGACTGCCGCAAGCCCGCCCCTGGCATGGCCCTGCGCGCCGCGCGCGATCTG
>JAICVT010000031.1 GCA_025935235.1 Ktedonobacterales bacterium
GGTGCGCAGCGCCTTGAAGATGCCGCCGGGGCCAATCGTGTCGCCGATGCACTGGTCAATGCCATAGCGCATTGGGATGTCGTAGTCGTGACGCACATGCTCCAGCCCGGCGACCTCAATGGTATTGATGATGAAGTCGCTACCCGGCAGCAGGTCCTCCCGCTCGACAGAGGCGACGACGCGCCAGCTCTTGCCGCTGCGCTCGACGAGCCGCTCGGCGATCTGGCGGGTCAGATCGAGGCGGCGCGCGTCAATATCCACCAGCGCGATGATGCCCTCATCCAGGCCATCAACGTGCAGGATGTCGGTGATGAGGCGGCGCGCGAAGACGGCGCTACCCGCGCCCAGGAATGTCACGTTGGGCATCGGCCAGAGTCTCCTTGGTACTGAATGATTCGCGATTCTGCGGGCGCACGCGGATGAGCGCCGCCGCGCCGGGCACGAGCGTCGCCGCGACGATCAGCGCGCCACCGACCAGCGTGCGTGCGGCGGGCGTCTGCGCCAGCAACAGCCACGCGAAGCCGATACCCCAGACAGGTTCGAGCGCGGCGATGACGCTGGCGAGCTGCGCTGTGATGTCTCGCAGGCTAGCGATGAAGAGCGTATGCGCTAACGCCGTGCAAAGCAACCCCAGCGCCGCCAGCAGCAGCAGCGCGCGCGCGTTCAGCTCACCCGCGACTGGCGGAATGAGCAGCGTTGGCAGCAAGACCAGCGCCGCCACGCCATCCTGATAGAAGCTGATGACGACGCTCGCATAGCGCACGGACAACCCGCGATTGACGACCGAGAGCAGCGCGAAGCTCGCTCCGGCCAGCAGCCCCCACAGCACCCCCTGCGTGACGGTATTATCGAGGCCGAAGCGTGGGACGAGCAGGAAGATGCCCGGCACGATCAGCAGCGCCGCCACGATCTCTGGGATGCGTGGCCGCTGCCGGAGCAGCGCTGGCTCTAGCGCGGCGGTGAAGAGCGGAAAGCTGGAGTAGGCCAGCAGGCCAATCGCGACGTTCGAGACAACGATGGCCTCGAAGAACGCCGACCAGTGGACCGCCAGGATGATCCCCTGCGCCACGAGCAGCGCCAGATCACGCGGCGCGCGCGGGCGCAGCGAGACGCGGGCGACCAGCGCCCAGGCGCCCAGCGCGACCCCGGCGAAGGCGGCGCGCCCCAGCGTGATGAGCGGTGCGGGCAGACCAGTCAGGCTGCCTAGCACGCCCGCCAGCCCAAAGAAGACGGTGGCCACGTTGGCGGCGATCAGGCCGCGCCGCGCCTGCCGCGCTCTCGTCGGCATACCGCCTCCTGCCGCGCCGCCGCGCGGCGCCCTGGTTCGACGCCAGCTACCCGTCGCGCCGATTGCACTGCATCATATGTCATGTCAGAAGTCATGGGCGCGTTGTGTCCTATAGCACAGGCCAGTATAATGGTCAGAGTGTGCGGTGGAAGAGGACTGTGGCTGGGCGATGGCGGCCCGAATCCCTGAAGAGCCGGTCACCCGCCCTCAGGAGTGACCGTCATCTCTCTGGGCAAGCTCGCCAATCAGCTCTCTGCCGTGTAGAAGTGAGGTAGACCGAACAGTATGGAGCGCGAGATTCAGGAGTACGTTCAGGCCCTCGCTTCGCAGAAGAGATCCAGCGAGAATACGCTCGGCGCCTACCGCACGGACCTTCGGCAGCTTGCCAGCTACGTTCAGGAGCGCGGCGCGCGGGAATGGGACGAGGTGACGCCCGCGCTGCTGGCTGGCTTCATCGAGGAGTTGAATCGCCGGCAGTACGCGACGACCTCTATCGCGCGCAAGATCGCGGCGGTCAAATCCTTCTTCCACTACCTGCTCACCACCAACATCATCAGCGCCAAGCCAACCGCCGACCTTGGCGCTCCGCGCGTCGAAAAATATGTGCCCGCCGCGCTCTCCCACGATGAGGTGGAGCGCCTGCTGGCCGCCGTCAACACCGACACGCCGACAGGCCAGCGCGACCACGCGATGCTCCAGTGTCTGTATGCCACCGGCATGCGTGTGACCGAGTTGGTGATGACCGACGTAGCCGATCTCGATCTGGCGCGCGGACACATCCGGTGCAGCGGGCGCCACGGTCGCGAGCGGCTGCTGCCGCTGCGCCCGGTCGCGCAGCACGCCCTGGCGGAATACCTCAATGACGGGCGGCGAGTTCTGACGCACAACGCCAACGAGCCGAGCCTCTTCGTCAACCACCACGGGCAGCGGCTGACGCGCCAGGGCTTCTGGCTGATTATGAAGGGCTATGCGCGGGCGGCAGGCATCTCGCGCATCACGCCACACACGCTGCGCCACTCCTTCGCGCTGGAGATGCTGGGACGCGGCGTCGAACTGCGCACCGTGCAGGAGTTGCTGGGCCACGCCAACATCTCCACGACCCAGATCTACAACCATCTCCATCAGGCCAAGGCGACATCCATCGAATCCGTGCTCGATGATATCGAGGCGCTGCAAGAGCACAGCCTCCGAACTAGCGACAATCGGTCCCCCGCCGCGACACAGGCAGCCGCCCAGCGCTAGCCCAGCCCGCGCTAGCCCGCGCGAAGCTGCGCGCTGGAGTCCAGCTTGAAGCTCCATTTGGTGGTCTGGGCGAATGCTTCGACCTCATAGGTTCCAGGGGCCTCCCGCGGCGCGGTGAGTGTCCAGGTGGCGGAGCCGCTGTCGTCGGTCGTCTGGGCGGGCGGCCACGACGTGAAGAGCGCCGGGCTGCCATCGGACGGCGCGCGCAAGACGCATGACAGCCCGGAGACAGGTGTGTGGGTATCGGGGGTGAAGGCGCGCACAGTGATCGTGATCTGCTGCCCTGGTGTCATGGCCTTGGGAGAGATGCTGACGCTCAGCACGAACTGGCCCGTGGCGGTTCCGGTGGTCGCGGTTCCGGTGATCCCCGTGACGGGAACTGGCGTGCTGGTGTTCGTGGCGGTCGCGGCTGGGTTTTGGGTACTGGTGGGTTGGCCATGCGCGCTCACGGTCGCCCGGCTGACGAGTAGATGCGTCAGGAATCCGGTCAGCAGGCCGAGAATCGCCACCAGCGCCAGCAGCACGAGGATCAGCCCGGTTGGGCCAGACCGTCGGCGCGTCTGCGAATAACTCATGTCACCTGCTATCCACCCGCTATCACGCCCTGTTGGCTAGCGCCGCGAGGATTATCGCTCCCCTGTCCACCGGGCGCCGCTACGACGCGCTCGCGCCACTCGACATTCTAGGCCACCAGCCGACGATGTCGCAACGCGGTATGCCCATCCGACCAGCGACGTGGCGTCAGGTGGTTGGGTGGGCGCGCTCGAAGTCCCGAAGCATCACTTCTGGCTCGCTCAGCAGCACCGCGCTGGTATCAATGATGCGCGTCTCGGCGTCCAGCAGCGCCGGACCGCGCCGCGCGTCGGCCAGCCGCGCCAGCCCAGCGTCGCGCAGCAGCCACTCTGCCATCAGCACATAGCCCGCCCAGTCGCGCTGGGCGCCTGTGCGTTCCCAGACGGGGACGCCGTAGCGAAACGCCTGCTCGAAGTATTCGTGCGAGCGAATCGCAAACGGGAGCAGCTTGTTCTCCAGCGATTCGCCTTCGATCTCGCCCGCCTGGCGGATCGCCTGCACGACCTCAGCCAGCCGCTTACTCTTTGGCTCGACGCGCGTCAGCAGCAGCCCGCCCAGCTCGATGTCGCGGCCACTCTCGCGCACGCGCGCCAGCAGCCGCAAGGTGGCCGCCGCGCCCTCCAGCGCGGGCGCCTCGGGCGCCATCGGCATGATGACGCTGTCGGTCGCCGCCAGCGCGTTGGTCATCAGCGGTCCGCCATCGGAGGGGAAGTCAATCAGCGCGATGTCCACCTCCGCCGCCAGCGCGTGGATCAGCCCGGCCAGCACACGCTCAGATTGTAGGAAGGCGGCGGCCTCGCCGAGCAGATCATCCCACGGCAGCGTCCAGAGCGCGCCGCCCGACCAGCTTGGCTGTGATTGCAGGCCCACCGGTAACGCCGCCGCTTGCAGCGCCGCGCGCGCCAGCTCGGCGTCGGGCGTGACGCTGGCTGGAAACTCGTGCAGCGTCAGGAAGGCGGAGGACAACTCGCCATGCGTGGAGTCGGGCCAGATGTCGCGCAGCGAGCCAGTGGTGGTGCCAGGCTGCGCCAGATCAACGACCAGCGTGCGAGCGCCATAGAGCGCGCAGAGGCGGGCGAGTGTCGAGACGGTGGTAGACTTTCCCTGGCCGCCCTTGCGGATCGCGACCCCGTACACCTTCGGCATGCGCTGCTGTTACGCTCCTCCCTGATGGCTGGACACATCTCGGCCCTGGCTCTTGTGTACTATGGCAGCGCGCCTGCTAACTGTCAAGCGACCTACGACCGATGGGCTGGCGCATGAGGCAGACCCTCGCAGCCGGCGCATCGGCGCTTTTCGCGGCGCATGGCGAGCCGCTATAATGGACGCCGGTAGCTGCGGCGCGTGGTGGAGCGCCGCACGCAAACACGCGTGCAGGCGAGTAGAAACGAGGTTGGTGAATGCCGCTGACAGCGAACGGCGCCACGAGCGCTGATGTCGTCATCGTCGGCGCAGGCCTGGCCGGGCTGGTCGCGGCGTGCGAGGTGACGCGCGCAGGCAAGCGCGTCATCATCGTCGAGCAGGAACCAGCGCAGAGCCTCGGCGGGCAGGCGTTCTGGTCGTTTGGCGGCCTGTTTCTGGTGGACTCGCCAGAGCAGCGGCGTATGGGCATCCACGACTCCTATGATCTGGCCTTGCAAGACTGGATGAGCACGGCGGCGTTCGACCGGCCCGAAGACGCCTGGCCGCGCCAATGGGCCGAGGCGTATCTGGCGTTCGCGGCAGGCGAGAAGCGATCGTGGCTGCACTCGCTTGGCATGCGCTGGTTCCCCGTGGTGGGCTGGGCCGAGCGCGGCGGCTATGGCGCGCTGGGGCACGGCAACTCCGTGCCGCGCTTCCACGTCACCTGGGGAACCGGGCCGGGCGTACTGGAGCCGTTCATCCGCCAGGCGCGGGCGGCGGAGAAGCGCGGCCTGCTCAGCTTCCACTTCCGCCATTGCGTCACTGAGCTGACGAAGACTGGCGGCGTGGTGGATGGCGTGCGCGGCGATGTGCTGGCGCCCAGCGAGATCGAGCGCGGGCAGGCCAGCTCGCGCGAGGTCGTCGGCTCTTTCGCACTCAGCGCGCAGGCGGTGATCGTGACGGCGGGCGGCATCGGCGCGAACCACGAGCTGGTGCGGCGGAACTGGCCCGCGCGCCTGGGAACACCGCCCACACACATGATCTCTGGCGTGCCAGCGCACGTGGATGGGCGCATGCTGGGCATCACCGCCGAGGCTGGCGCTCGCGTCATCAATCCCGACCGCATGTGGCACTACACGGAGGGCATCCAGAACTGGAACCCGATCTGGAGCCAGCACGGCATTCGCATTCTGCCGGGGCCGTCGTCGCTCTGGCTCGACGCGCGCGGCCAGCGCCTGCCTGTGCCGCTCTACCCGGGATTCGATACGCTCGGCACGCTCGCCTATCTGCGCCGCACGGGCTACGACTACAGCTGGTTCATCCTGACCCAGAAGATCATCCGCAAAGAATTCGCGCTCTCTGGCTCCGAGCAGAATCCCGACCTGACGAGCAAGAGCTGGCGGCGCACGCTGCGGCGCGCGGTTGGGAGCAAGGCGCCCGGCCCGGTGGAGGCGTTCAAGGCGCACGGCGCCGACTTCGTGGTAGCCGATTCGTTGGCCGAATTGGTGCGCGGCATGAACGCGCTGACCGCTGAGCCGCTGCTGGACGAGGCCGAAGTGGAGCGCGTCGTGCGCGCCCGCGACCGCGAACTGGCCAATCCCTTCAGCAAAGACACGCAGATCACCTACATTCACGGCGCGCGGCGCTATCTGGGCGATCGGCTGATCCGCACCGCGCCGCCGCACCGGCTGCTCGACCCGCAGGCGGGGCCGCTGATCGCCGTGCGGCTGCACATCCTGACGCGCAAGACGCTGGGCGGCCTGGAAACGGATCTCGCCAGTCGCGCGCTGGGCGCCGATGGCCAGCCGATCCCCGGACTCTATGCGGCTGGCGAGATCGCGGGCTTCGGCGGCGGCGGCATGCACGGTTACAGCGCGCTGGAAGGCACCTTCCTCGGCGGCTGCATCTTCTCCGGGCGCGCGGCGGGGCGAGCCGCAGCGGCTACGGTAATCTAGCTATGTGCATGTGTCGGGCTCCAGAGAAAATGTATGGCGGCTCTGGGCGTCTCATGCCAGATCGCCGGACGCCACCTGCTAGCCCGCGAGGCGAGATCAGGCAGAGGCGCTGTAGATGTTATAGTGGTGGCGTATGGCAGATGCGTCCCTACTGGAGATGGCTCGCTTATCTATGCTGGAATCGCTTGGCATTCCCGGATTGCCCCCAATCACATTGCCCTTCCCCACTGACTGGCAGGTGATGTTAGGGATCATCGGCGCTGGAGCCGTGGTGTTGCTCGCGCTGGCGGTGACGGCTGGCTGGCGCAGCCTGCGCCTGGCCGCCGTCGCCGACCGCGTTGTCGTCTATGCCATTCTGGCGGCGCTGCTGCTGAGCGTGTACGTGGGCGCCAGCTTGCTCTTCACCAGTGTCATCCCCACGCGCGAGTCCTATGCCTACGAAGCGGCCGCCGCGCTTATGGCTGTCTTCGTCGCCGTGACCTATGCGCCGGTCAGCAAATGGGTGCAGCGCCTGGTTGATACCGCCCTCTTCCGCGACTACTACGACTACGAGGCGACGCTACAGGCCTTCAGCCGACAGTTGGCCTCGGTCTACGACAACGAGATGCTGGAGCAGACGCTGCTTGATGGCTTGATGGCGACGCTCAATCTGCGGGCGATTGCCTTCGTGCCGCTGCCCGAGGGGCTGGATCCCGAGGTGCTGCGCATGCTGGGGCCAGATGACCTGCGCGCGCGCGGGACGTATGCGACGCCGGACGGACGTGTGGCGCTGCTGCAACGGCTGGCGCAGTTCGACCAGGGGCGGCGGCGCCTGTTGGCCGCGCCGCTGGCGCTGCGCCCATGGAAGGGCTGCGCGGCGCTGGTCTCCATCGGCTCCGGGCAGCAGGCGGGCGCATCGGCGCTGCTGGTGGTGGGGCCAAAGGCGCCGGGCGGGCCACTGCGCCGCGAGGATGTCGCGCTCTTGCAGACCATCGCACACCAGGCGGCGACCGCGCTGACCAACGCGCAGCTCGTGAGCGGCCTGCGCATCTCGCTCCAGCAGGTGCAGATCTCGACGCAGCAGGCGGCTGTGGCGCGCGCCGAGCAGGAGCTATTGGCACGCGAGCTGGTCAACGCCGACGAGCGCCAGCGCGCCTCGCTGGCGCGCGAGCTGCACGACGACGCACTGCAAGAGGTGCTCTACGTCATCCGCCACTCGCAGCTTGCCGTGCGGCTGGCGGACGCCTTCGAGCGCAGCGCCGAGAACATCCCGGCGGAGGCGGAGCGCGGCGGTTCGCCCAGCGATAGCCTGAGCCAGTTGGCCCCCACCTCCGCGCGGCTGCGGCGCGAGCTGCGCGAGCTGGCCGAGCGGTCCGAGATCGTGGAGAAGAAGCTGCGCGCGCTCTGTCTGGGCCTCTATCCAGATATGCTGCACTCGCTGGGGCTGATCCCTGCGCTAGATGATCTGGCCGAGCAGATGAACTCGCTGGCGCTGATGACCATCAGTGTCGAGTATGATGATGAGGCGGTCAGACTCGCCGAGCAGCTCAATCCGCAGGTGGCGCTGCATCTGTACCGCATCGCGCAGGAGGGACTGTCGAACGCGCACAAGCATGGGCAGGCCAGCGCCGCGACGGTGCAGTTGACGGTGCTGGAGTCGCCCAATGAGGCGGCGTGGTGGTCTGATCGCTGGTCGTGGGCGCGTTTGCAGGTGCGCGACAATGGCTGCGGCATCGCGCTGCCAGTGGACATCGGCTCCTCGCTGCGCGCTGGCCACCTGGGGCTGGCAAGCATGCGCGAGCGCGCGCAGTTGATCGGCGGGCAACTAGTCTTTGATCGCGCGCCAGAGGGCGGCGCGCAGGTGACGGTGGTGGCTCCAGTCGCGCGCGTGCTGCGCACCATTCCGCTGGCTCCGGCCCTGACGTGAGAGAGCCAGTACACACGAGCGCGCGGCAGACATGGGGGATTCGATGTCACAGGCGAGCCAGTCGCTCCCACAGCACAGGATTCGCGTGCTGCTGGTGGACGACCACACGGTCATGCGCGCTGGCACGCGCCGCATCCTGGAGGACGAGCCGGACATCGAGGTGGTCGGCGAGGCTGGCGACGGCGCCGAGGCGCTGCGCCTGACCGATGAGCTGGCGCCAGACCTGATCGCGCTGGATATTGGCATGCCGGGTATGGACGGCATACGCATGTGCCAGGCGCTGCATGCGCGCGGCTCCGCGCCACGCATCCTCGTGTTGACGGGCCACGACAAGGAGGGCTATGTGCGGGCGCTGCGCCAGCTCGGCGTGCAGGGCTATCTGCTCAAGTCGGCGGGGCCAGATGAACTGGTCGAGGCGATCCGCGCGATCCATGCTGGCAAGGAGGTCTTCTCGTCGAGCATCGCGCGCTTCCTGCGCGATGATGGGGCGTCGGGCGCGCCACGCCTCACGCGCAAGGAGCGCGAGATGCTGCTGGCCGTGGCGCAGGGGCTGAAGAACCAGGAAATCGCGGATGAGCAGTCCATCTCGCTCAACACGGTCGAGTTCCACATGCGCAATCTGTTTATGAAGCTGGGCGCCACCTCGCGCGCCGACGCGGTCATACGAGCGCAGCGGCTCGGCTGGATTGATCTGCCCAACACGCACGAGTAAGCCCTGGCGTCGGCTGGCTGTAGGCGCGTCTTGCTATACTCTATGAAGCGTCAGTGCGCGCTGGATGAGCGTGCGGCGCGTTGAGGAGTCATGCCGTGCGCCGTTTGATTGATGCTCATCTACTCGATCTCGGTCTCTGCTTTGTCGCGCTGGTCTGGGGCGCGTCACCCACGGTCTTCAAGTTCGCGCTGGCGGAGGTTGATCCGCTGACGTTCGTCATCATGCGGTTTGTGTTGCTTAGCCTGGTCGCGGTGGCTGTCTTGCTGGTCTATGCGCGCGTCCACCCCGATATCCACCCGTTCCGCGTGCGGCGCGCCGATCTCCCGCTGCTGATCGCCTCTGGCCTCGCCGGGTATGGCATCTACCAACTCTTCTACATCGAAGGATTGAACGACACGACCGCGTTCGCGACCTCGCTGCTCGGCTCGACCATGCCGCTCTGGTCAGTGGCGCTGCTGGCGTTGCTGCGGGTCGAGCGCATTCGTGGGCTGCAATGGGTCGGCATCCTCGTCAGCCTGGCTGGGGTGGTCTGGTTTCTGCTCGCCCATCCGGCATCGGGCGAGCAGTCGGTGGGCCATCCGCTGACGCCCAGCGGCATCATCCTGGGCGACATCCTGCTGTGCATCGGCGCAGGACTGTTCGCCATCTATGGCATCGTAAACAAGCGCCTGACGATCCACTACAGCCCGCCGGAGCTGATGTGCTACACCTTGCTGATCGGGACGCTGGCGCTCGCGCCGTTCGGCGTCGTCTCGTTCGCGCACCAGGACTGGTCGAAGGTGACGTGGGCGCTCTGGGTGATTCTGCCCTACTCGGTGGTCTTCCCGATCTATCTGACCTACTCGATCTGGAACTGGGCGATTGGCAAGCGCGGCGTCGGCTATGTGACGCTCTACAGCTACGCGGTGCCTGTGCTGGGCGGGATCACCGCCATCATCGCGCTGCGCGAACACCTGAGCATTTGGCAGGCGCTGGCCAGCGCCGTCGTGCTGGGCGGCATGCTGCTGGCGCGCTGGGCCATCATGCGCCGCCGCGCCCCAACCATCGCGCGAACCCTGGCGCCCGGCGGCGAGCCTGCGGAGGTGAGTGGCGAGCAGCGCGCCGCGCACGAGGTGGCTGACTGACGTTCCCCGACTACTCCTGATGAGCCACAGCGCGCCACGCAGCCACAATGCCCGCATAGAGCGCTTCCTCTTCTTCGGGGGCGACCGTGCGCAAGTCAAGCAGCGTCTGGTCGCGCAGCACGCGGGCGATGATGGGCGGCTCGCCACGGCGCAGCGCATCCGCCAGGCCAGCGGCGTCTACTCGCGTCGCGTGTGAAGAGCCGCGTGCGGGCAGCGCACAGAGCGCGGTAGGCAGCGTCTCGCCGGGCAGCGAGCCACCGCCAACGGTTGACTCGCCCGCGATGACCTCCGCCGCCACACCTGCCTCCAGGAGCCGCCGCGCCAGCCGCTCGGCGCGCTCGGCGATCCGCCCGCGGCTCAGTGCAATGGCGCGCCAGACGGGCAGCTCCTCCGCCCAGCTCTCGTCGGTGTAGGCGCGCAGCGTGGCCTCCAGCGCGGCCAGCGTCAGCTTGTCTATGCGCACGGCGCGCATCAGTGGCCGCTGCTCGATGCGCGCGATGGTCGCCCGCGTGCCGACCAGCAGACCCGCCTGCGGTCCACCCAGCAGCTTATCGCCAGAGAAGCAGACCAGATCGGCCCCGGCGCGCACGCTCTCGGCAATGGTTGGCTCGTGGCCCAGCCCAAAGCGCTCGGTGAGTGGCGCCGCGCCGCTGCCCAGATCGTGCATCAGCGGCAGGCCGCGCTCGTGGGCCAGCGCCGTCAGATCGGCCAGCGCGGGCGCCTCGGTGAAGCCGACGATGCGGAAGTTGCTTGGATGCACCACCAGGATCAGCGCGGTCTCGGGCGTGATGGCGGCTGCGTAGTCGGCCAGCCGCACACGGTTGGTCGTTCCTACCTCCACCAGCCGCGCGCCGCTCTGCGCCATCACATCGGGGACGCGGAACCCGCCGCCGATCTCGACCAACTCGCCCCGCGCGATGATGACCTCGCGGCCCGCGGCTAGCGCCTCCAACGCGATCAGCGTGGCGGCGGCGTTGTTGTTGACCGCCAGCGCATCCTCGGCTCCGGTCAGCTCGCGCAGCGCTGCGCGCACATGCGCATGACGCGAGCCGCGCGCCCCCGCCTCCAGATCGAACTCCAGGTTGGAGTAGCCCCGTGCGACGGCGGTCATCTGCGCGATGGCGCGCTGGCTGAGCGGCGCGCGCCCCAGGTTGGTGTTGATGATGACGCCTGTGGCATTGATAACCGGGCGCAGATTGGGCTGGGACTGGCGCGCTATGGCCACCTGTGCGCGCTCGATCAGCGCCTCGGTGGTGGGGGCGGCGCCGCCCGCGCGAATCTCCGCTCGCGCCGCCTGGAGCGTGGCGCGAATAGCGCGAATGACGGCGGGGTGGGCCAGAGGCGGCGCCCCGACGCGGACACGATGGGCCTCCAGCGCCAGCCGCGCCTCCTCGACGGAGGGCAGCGCGCGCAGCGCCGCCGCCATCGCGGCAGATGCGTCGGGCGCGTCGCTCGTTGCGCCAAGAGCATGTGACCGTTGCGCGCCGCGCGCCATCGCGCTCTCCTCTCGTTGTGCGGGCGCCTGCCGCTTTCCTCAGATGCTGACGCCATTGCCTCAATTCTATCGCAGCCACGCCGCCAAATGCCCGCAAACATGGGCGCGCGGGGCGGCCCGATGGATGCTGAGAGGGGGATAAAACGGTCGCGGCTGGTTTGCGTCGTCTCGCCGCAGTGGAGTACAATGAACCGAGACTGGCGCGGTCAACACTGCCAGCCGGACTCAGCGCAACATGGAGGAAACCCTATGGTGGAGATGTCGGTCGACAGTGTCCGCATCAGCGTTGAGAACAGCCAGAGGGTCGTCATCCTGAAAGACCGCGAGGGCGAACGATACCTGTTCATCTGGATCGCCAATCCAGAGGCCTACTCCATTGCGATGGAGTTGCAGGGTTCGACGCCACCTCGCCCCTTGACGCATGACCTGCTGAAGACTGTCATAGTGGAATTGGGCGCCAAAGTCGAGCGCGTCGTCATCAACGACCTCATCGAAGACATCTACTATGCGCGCATTGTGATGGATGTTGATGGTCGCCACGTGGAGATAGACTCGCGCTCCAGCGACGCGATCGCGCTGGCGGTGCGCCTCAAAGCGCCCATCTTCGTCGCTGATAAGGTGATGGAGTCAGCGAGTGTGACGCTCAACTCCGGCGGCATGGCCGAGGAGTCGTCGGTCACGAGCGAGAGCCGCGCGCCCACCTACAACCTCGACGTGTATCGCGATTTCATCCAGAGCCTGGATATTCTTGACGAACTCGACAAATGAGCGGCGCGCCGGGGTTGGCCCGCGTCGCCCGACGCGCCGCCTCCCGCGCGCTGGACGCCGCGGCTCCGCGCTGGGTCGCGGTCGGGAGGCGACCGTGAACGGCCAGGAGCACAGAATACGCGAGCGATTCGCGCAGGTCGCCTGCCAATCATGTGGCGCCGAACACCAGCCGGATGATGTGCTGGTGCTGGCGCAGCGTGGATCGCGGTGGCTGGTGCTGCTGACCTGCCGCCGCTGCACACGACGCCGAATTTACCTCGCCTCGTTCCCGTATCCCGCATCGCGGGCCGAGCGCCTGCGCGACCTGGATGGCGCGCAGGATATCTTCGAGCCAGCGGGTGACGCGGATGACTATCTGCGCACGATCTTGCGAAACTGGTACCGGCATACGCCCGACCCCGCATCATCCTCTAACGATAGCGCCCCTAGGCCGACATCCCCCCCCTTATCCACATCCCTATCCGCCTCTCCATCCACCTCCGTCCCGCACGACGTTTCCCCCATCACCACCGCCGACGTTGCGCGCATGCGCCACTTCCTCGACGGCTTCAATGGCGACTTCCATGCGCTCTTTGGCGCGGATGGCTCTGGCTCACGCTGAGCGCTCGCCCGTGACACGATAGGCGATATAGCCGGTCTCGGTATCGGCGATCAGGATGTCTTTGGGCAGCCGCCAGATGACGCGCGCGACCTCCAGATCGCCCACCGCGCCAGAGACGTTGCCCGCCACCGCCAGCAGCAGCCATGCCGCCAGATTGGGCCACAGCCGCGACCACCAGCGCCAGCGCGCTTAAGACGACCAGCGGCGCCAGCGCCACGCTGAGGTAGCCACCACGCAGAAAGAGCTGGTTGGGCGCGGTGCAATACGCAGCTAGCGGGAGCTTCAGCCCGAAGCGCGGTCGCCCGCCAAGCGCCAGGATGACCAGCGCGTGGGTCGCCTCGTGCAGCGGGATCATCACGATGTAGCCGACGATGTTGACGGCCACCAGCAGCGCCAGCCGCAGCAGCGCCGGGCCATCGCCGAGCAGTTGCCCCGTGTGCCGCCAGTCGCGCGACAACCCAATGATGAGCGCGTAGACCGCCGCCGACCCGACCAGCAGCCAGAGGCTCTGAATCGCCAGCCGCCGCAGCGACTCCGCCGCCAACACGTCCGAGGCGGCGACGTGCGTCAGCCGTCCTTCGCGCACCGCGCTCTGCAGCGCTCGCCGCCGCGCGCCGCGCAGCAGCAAACTGATGATGCGCGCGCCCGTCGTTTCGGGCGCCTCGGCCGGAGTCTGTGGAGGCATGAGGTGTGACGTCATGCGGATTGTCCTGACGGCCACAAATAGGTCTCTTCGCTGGCCAGCTGCTCAAACCCCAGCCGCAGATAGAGATGTTGCGCCGGATTGTCGTGCTTCACATAGAGGCAATAGGGATCGCGACCAGAGCGCACAATCTCGGCGGAAACATGCGCCAGCAGCGCCGTAGCAACGCCCTGGTTGCGCGCCTCCGCGACGGTATAGACGCCCATCACTGTTGGGATGTCCTCCCAGAGGGTGACATAACAGCCGCCAACGATGTGGTTCTGCCAGAGCGCAATATAGTAGCGGTACCAGCCCTGCTCCTGCTGCCGCCAGCGGTCGCCCGCGCGCGAGGCTACCATGCGGTCGTCAGGGCGGTCGTCGTCATAGAACGCGCGTCGGCTGCCAAACTCATACGCGCGCATCGCGTCGAAAGTGCTCGCCAGAGCGACGCGAACATCTGGATTGGTCTGACAGGCGATGGCGCCGCGCCGGGCCATCAGGAACAGGCGCTCCTCCAGGCGGAATCCACTGGCCTGGAGCGCCGCTGGAAATGCCTCTTCGCCTTCCGCCTCCGGTGTCACGGTCCAGCGAAGAAAGAGGCCGCGCTGCTGGGCATAGAGGCGCACGCGCTCGACGACCGCCGCAGCCATGCCGACGCGCGCCACGGCGTAGGCGACGAGCAGGCGACGGCCATCATGGCGGAAGCGCGCCGAGCCAGCGGGCGTCAGGTCGGGACCAGCGTCGCCGAAGCGGCTGACACGCTGCGCCAGGATGCGCTGCGCTAGTCCGCGCCGGTGGTCAAGATCAGCATCGCTGTGCGCGCCCATCACGCTCATCACTCCCGCCTCCCTGTCGGAATCCCTGTCGTAGCCCGCCTGTATGATGTATCCCACGCTCCCTGTGGCGCCAGGTGATCCTCTCTGATTCGCAGTGTAGTCCAGTGTGGCGTCGCGTCGCAAGTCTGCTGATGGAGTCTACGAAGCGGGTTCCGCCTCAGTCTACGTGATTCTTCGGTTGTCGCGGCTGCGCCAATGTGCGCATGATGATGGCCTGGCGCGTGACGTGGCATGGTGGATGCCATCTGTGAAAGCAGCGGAAAGTGGGTTCGCGTGTTAACGTTCCTCAGTAGCCTTGGCGCCATCATTCTGGTTGATCTGGCGCTCAGCGGCGACAACGCGCTGGTGATCGGCGCGGCGGCGTCTGGTCTGCCACGTCGCCAACGTCTGTTGGCGATTCTGTCAGGTGGCGGCGCCGCTATCGTGCTGCGGATCGCCTTCTCCGCCGCCGCGACGCTGCTGCTGGTATTACCGCTGCTGGAAGCCATCGGCGGACTGGTGCTGCTCATTATCGCCGGACGCCTGCTGATGGGGCGCAACGACCATGCCGACCACGCCGGGCATGGCGAGCAGACGGGCGAGGGCGGCGCGGGCCGCGCGCCATCGCTGGGCAAGGCGCTGTTGACCATCCTGATCGCCGACGTGACGATGAGCCTCGACAACATCCTCGCCATCGGCGGTTTGGCGCATGGCGATTTGGGGCTGCTGGCGATTGGCTTGGCCATTAGCATCGCGCTCTTGATGGTCGGTAGTGCAGTGGTCGCCGAGCTGATCGGTCGGCTGCCGATCCTGCTTGATGTGGCGG
The DNA here is from genome assembly GCA_025935235.1 of Ktedonobacterales bacterium. Taxonomy (GTDB): domain Bacteria; phylum Chloroflexota; class Ktedonobacteria; order Ktedonobacterales; family JADMIN01; genus JAKAIY01. The sequence continues at coordinate 15,110 of JAICVT010000031.1, forward strand.
CGCTGGTCCTCGGCTGGACGGGCGGGACGATGATCCACAACGACCACATCGTCGGCCCGTATCTGTCGGGCATACCCTACTCCAACATCATTATCCCGGTGATCGGCGTGTTGCTGGTGCTGGCCTTCGACATCGCGCTACGCGTCTGGATCGCGCGCCGCGCGCAACCGCAAGCCGACAGCGGCGACGCGGCCGCTGAAGGCGCCAGCGAGTCGAGTGAGACAACGGGCGTGCGCTAGCCCAGCAGGCGACGCAGGGCGGACAGGTCGAGCGATTGCAGGTCGCCGATGCTGGGCAGCGTGAGGTCGGGCGCGGGCGTGTAGTTCTCGCCCGCATAGTGGCCCTGCATGATGTGGACGGTGACGAAGCGCTCTGGCAGGCGCCGCTTGGTCTCAGCGAGGATGCGCGCCTTGTCGTCCACCATCACATAGAACTCGGCGGGCCAGTGCGCCATGACCTCCGCCAGATGCTCCTCTTTGTGGGTGTAGACGACCCACTGGCCATGCACCGCCGCGCCCAGCCCGCTGCGCTCGATCTTGCGCGGTTGGTAGACCGTGTCGCCATCCGAGACGATAACGGCGCGGCCCATCGTCTCCAGGTGGGCGATCGCGCCGAGCGACTGCGGGAAGAGGCGCGTCTGGAAGGGGTAATCCATAATGGCTGCTTGCACGCGATCCAGCAGGTCGTCATCGCGCAGGATGGGCTGGAACGCGATGAAGGTCATCGGCAGGTCCACGACGCCCTGCTTGTCACGCACCACCTCATAGGTCTCCCAGAAGCGGGCTGCCAGCCCGTCGCCCAGCAGCGCATGCAGCCGGGCATCCATGTCGGCCTTGACGGCGTCGTTGTCGAGCAGCGTGTTGTCGCAATCCAGTATGAAGACGGCGGGCGCGCGTTGCGGCGCATCCCCAGGTGTCGTATCCATCCAGCGTTTCTCCTCACCGCGCCTCAACAACCAGCGCATCAGCCAGCGACGGGACGAGCGCGGCGCCCCATCTGGCAGTCATTGTATCGCGTCACTGGCCAATGCGACGCCGCTCGACTGGCGCCCAACGCCGCCGTGCGCCGTATACTGGGATGACGAGAGTAGATTGCCACGCAGCGCAGCGGCCAGATTGCGCGGCGCGTGGCGCTGAATGTGGGGCGGCAGCCCAGGTGGCGCATGGCAGACATGGCAGACGAGCAGGACCTCTACGCGATCCTCGAAGTTGACCGCACAGCCGACGATGAGGCGCTCAGACTCGCCTATCGCCGTCTCGCCTGGCGCTACCATCCCGATGTGGCGGGGCCAGACGCGCTGGGCAAGATGCAACTCATCAACTCAGCCTACCAGACACTCAGCGATGCCGAGCGACGCCACGCCTACGACGCAGGGCTGCGTCCGAACCTCTCGTCCGGCGCCACGCGCGCGACGGCTCCCAGCGACCATCGTCCACGCGCCGGGCTGCGCCCACTGAAGGAGACGCCGTTCACGCTGCGACGGCGCTTCAGCGGGCTGGATTCCTCGCCCGTCGCGGCGGTGGCGTTCTCGCTCGATGGCGCGCTCTGTGGGCTGGGGCAGCTCGATGGGCGGCTGACCATCGTCTCGATGCGCGAGGGCGATGTGGTGAGCGCGCTGGCCTTTGGCGCGCACGAGCAGGTGGGCGCGCTCCAGGCGCTGCGCCTCTCGCCGCGCGGCGCGCTGGCCTGCGCGTGGGGCTTCTCGCTGGGCACGCGCGTGTGGAGCATTCCCGATGGCCGCACGCTCTGGAACACCGCCATCAGCGCGCCATCGGGCGCGATGGATGCGATGCTCTACGACAGCACGCCGCATGTGCGCCTGGCCGCGCCCGACGCCCCAATGGCGCTGGCCGACGATGATCCCTTTCGCTGGGCGGATGAGGGCCGCCGCGCCACCGCGGTCTACTCGCGCCCCCTGGTCGGCCCCGTCAGCGTCGCCTGGCTCACGCCGATCCGCTGCAAAGAAGACGGCTCGATGGGCTGGCTGCGCGAGCCGCCCGACGACAACTGGCGGGTGCATGCGCGCATGCTCTCGATAGATGGTCGCCTGCTGCTGACCTTCTCGACCGGGCGCGTGGCCACCGTGGGGCGCGCAAATACCGTGCAACTCTGGGAGCTGGATCGCCGCATGGGCGCGGGCGCGCTGCGCTCGAACGGCCCGCGCCCGCTGGGGCGACTGGTGGAGTCGGCCGGCGCGTTGCAGTTCCCCATCACCGCGACACCCGATCTGAGCTGGGCCGCCGTCGGCTCATATGGGCGGCAGGTGCGCCTGTTCAACTTCCGCAAGCGCGCCAGCCGCTTCGTGGAGGTGGGCGCGCTGGCCGCCGACGCCCGCATCGCGCTCTCAGCGGATGGCGCGCGGCTGGCGCTGGCGCAGGGCGCGCGGCTCCAGCTCTTCGATACGGCCGCGGGAGCGCAACTGCAAGAGTGGCAGAGCGAGGCCGAGATCACCGCGCTAAGCTTCGTCGGCGGTCCCGCTGGTGTGGGGCTGGGGGTTGGGCTGCGCAACGGGCTGGCCGAGGTGTGGGGCGCGCCGTGAATCATCGCCGCTCATCTGCTGTTCTGGCGCGGCGCCGTCTCAGGATGGTAGAGTGTCCACAGTGAGGCCTGCCAGACACAGCGCAGACACAGCCGAACGGCCAAAGGAGAGAGGCGCGATGACCACTGGCGCAGACGACAATGGACAGTCAAAAGGCAAGATTCTGGGGCAGCCGCGCGGCCTGCGCGCTGACGAGGCCGAGGAAATCACGCAGATGATCCGCGAGGCGCAGCAGTCGTCGCGCCAGTTGACCATCCCCAGCGAAGACCTGGACGCTCAGGCCACCACCCATCTGCTGCCCGAGGCGGCGGAGGTGGTGGACCAGAGCCACGTGCGCGAGATCCTGACCAAATTCAATCGCGACTACCTCTATGGTATGGGTCGCTTTGATGAGTACAGTCATGGGCTGCTGCTGAAGTGGGGCGACGGCTACTCGCGCCGCCACATCTGGATGACGGTTGAGGGCGATAATCTGGTCTTTCAGACCAGCCACGAGCGCTCCTGCTCGCATTCCTATTGCGTTGATGGCAAGCACGTGCTGACGCCAGAGCTGTGGCGCGACCCGCGCGTCATCAACGAAGAGCTGGGCGAGCAGTTCAGGCGGCCCGTCTACGAGCGATCCGACGACTAGCTGGGACGGCGCCTGATGAGCGAACCTGAGAACGCTGGTGCTGCGGAATCCGCGCCACGCCGTGCGCTGCTGCTCGATTCTGACCTGTTCTTCGCGGTCAAAGTGGTCGCCCTGCTGAAGCGCATTGGCTTCGAGACGACGACCGTGCGGCGCGATCAGGAGTGGCCTGAGCGCATGGCGGAGCAGGACGCCAGCATCGCGCTGGTCAATACGGCGGCGAGAGGCCTCGATTGGCGCGCCGCCATCATCGCGGCCAGAGCGGCTGAGCTGCCTGTCATCGCCTATGGCTCGCATGTGGATGTCGAGACACAGAGCGAGGCGCGCGCCGCTGGCGCCACCCGCGTGATCGCCAACTCGAAGCTGGCCGCCGACCTGCCGGAGATCGTCGAGCAGACCCTGCGGCGCGCCGAGCGGCGCGCCGACTCGCCACCAGCGTGAGCGCGCCGGAGCGCGGCGCGCAGACTGGTACTGGAGATGCGGCAGAGCGCGGGACAACACAAACGCCTACCCGACGTGATGTGAGAACGAGAAAGTGCAGGAGAGTATGAGCGCGACCGAACAATGGCATGAGCTTGCGCAGCAGTTGCGGGTGGATAGCATCCGCAGCACGACGGAGGCTGGCTCAGGTCATCCCACGTCTTCGATGTCGGCGGCTGACCTGATGGCGGTGCTACTGCAAGACTACCTGCGCTACGACTTCAAGCAGCCCAAAGCGCCCAATAACGATCACCTGATCTTCTCGAAAGGCCACGCCGCGCCGCTGCTGTACTCCATCTACAAGGCGGCGGGCGCCATTTCCGACGCCGAGATGATGACGCTGCGCAAGTTCGGCAGCCGCATCGAGGGGCATCCCGTGCCCGTGCTGCCATATGTGGACGTGGCGACCGGCTCGCTGGGCCAGGGGCTGCCGATCAGCGTGGGCATCGGCCTGGCGGGGAAATTTCTGGACAAGCTCCCCTATCGCATCTGGGTGGTGCTGGGCGACAGCGAGATGTCGGAAGGGTCGAACTGGGAAGCTTTCGAGCTGGGCGGCTTCTACAAGCTCAGCAACATCATCGCCATCCTCGACATGAACCGCCTCGGCCAGCGCGGACAGACGATGCTCGGCTGGGATGGCGATGCTTATGCCGCGCGGGCGCGCGCGTTCGGCTGGCATACTATCGAGATTGATGGCCACAACTTCGAGCAGATCAATAACGCCTACACCGAGGCTTGCGCGCAAACCGAGCAACCGACGCTGATCGTGGCGCGTACCGAGAAGGGCCACGGCTTCGCCGAGGTCGCCAACAAAGATGGCTGGCACGGCAAGCCGTTCCCGCCTGACATGGCCGAGCGCGCCATCAAGGATCTGGGCGGCGACCGTAACCTGATCGTGGACGTGCATAAGCCGGAAGCTGGAACGCCCGCCACGCATGGCGAGAAGGCGGCGCTGAGCCTACCGACCTATGACAAAGGCTCGAAGACGGCGACGCGCAGCGCCTATGGCGACGCGCTAAAGGCGCTGGGCGCCGCTCGACCCGATGTGGTCGGGCTGGATGGCGAGGTCAGCAACTCGACCTACGCCGAGTATTTCGCCAAGGCATTCCCCGACCGCTACTTCGAGCAGTACATCGCCGAGCAGCAGCTGGTGGCCTCGGCGGTCGGGATGCAGGTGCGCGGCTACAAGCCGTTCGCCTCGACCTTCGCCGCCTTCTTCTCGCGCGCGTATGACTTCATCCGCATGGCGGCGATCTCGCGCGCCAACATCAAGCTCACCGGCTCCCACGCGGGCGTCTCGATCGGCGAGGATGGTCCTTCGCAGATGGCGCTGGAAGACCTGGCGATGATGCGCGCCGTCAACGGCAGCACCGTGTTGTACCCCAGCGACGCCAACCAGACCGCGCATCTGGTCGGGCTGATGGCCGACCGGTCGGGTATCGTCTATCTGCGCACCACGCGTGAGAAGACACCCGTCATTTACGATGCCAACCAGTCGTTTACGATCGGCGGCAGCCAGGTCGTGCGCCAGTCGGATGCCGACAAGGCGACGGTGGTAGCGGCGGGCATCACGCTGCACGAGGCGCTCAAGGCCTGCGATCAACTCAAGGGCGAGGGCATCGCGATCCGCGTGATTGACGCCTACTCCGTCAAGCCGATAGATGCCGCCACACTGCGCGCCGCTGCCCAGGCGACCGGCGGGCGCGTCGTCACCGTCGAGGATCACTGGATCCAGGGCGGACTCGGCGACGCCGTGCTGGAGGCGTTCACGGGAACCGAAGACTCGGCGCCAGACGGCCAGCCATTGCGAGTAGTGAAGCTGGCGGTGCGCGAGATGCCTGGCTCCGGCAAACCCGACGAATTGATCGAGGCGGCGGGCATCAGCGCCAACCACATCGTCAAAGCCGTCAAGAGCCTGCTCGGCTGAGCGGCGCTGGTGATTGAATGGCGCCGGGAGGCGGCTGGCGCCGCCGCGAAACCCGCCTGCGCGGGTGAGGAAACGCCTCCCACTCCCCTCTCCCGCCTCGGCGGGGGGAGGGGCTGGCTCTCTCCCTGACACATTTGAGTCCCCTAGAAGCGGAGTTGGAGCTGCCAACCGGTCGGCGTCTGGCGGAAGGGCAACAGGGCGGCGAGCCAACGAGGGGTCTGGCGCGCAGGTGGGCGGCGCAGGAGCCGCGCCGCCCGCAGCCGCCCGAGGCGAAAGAGGCCCTTGTCGCGCCGGTCGTGGCGGTCGCAGCGGCGCCGCTGCCCGTGATGCAAGCAGGCCGCCGCCAGGTGGGTCGTCCACCACAGCGCCAGCGCCAGTCCCAGCAGTA
>JAICVT010000583.1 GCA_025935235.1 Ktedonobacterales bacterium
ATGTCTTCGGCCTGCCAGATCAGCGATTCGACGAAGGCGTCGAGGTCCTGGCGGCGCAGCCCCTCGCTCAACGGGCCAGGCGCCACCTCCGCCGTCTCGGCATCGGCCATCACGGCGGTCAGCCGCTGCCCGCTCAGATCAATCAGCACGTTGGCCAGCGAGGGATCGCCCCAGTAGACGCCCGCATCGTGCAGGTCGGCCAGCAGCTCGGCGATGGCGTTCCAGAGCAGGCGCTTATTGGCCTCGGTGAAGGGGTAGCGATAGAGAATTGACTGCGGCAGCACGCGCTCGGCCAGGCGGGTGACGCAATAACCCGTGTCGCCCGACATGTAGGCTGCCCGGCCGCCCATCTGTCCGACCTCGATCGGCTCGCCGCCGATTACCACCCAGCCGACCGGCTCCAGCGTGGGGACACGGCGCGGCGCGACCTGCTCGTAGACGTGGATCTCGCGCTCGGCTGCCTCTGGGCTGGTCTCCTTGATGGCGTAGCGCCGTCCGCCCGCCTCGACGAAGATCACCTCATGGCGCGACTCGCCCTTGCGGATCGAGAGCATGCTGGCGCCGAGGTCGCCCCAGCGCTCCAGCGGCGCGCCCCAGGGCAGGCGACGCATGCGTAGCCAATCGGGCCGCGCGATGTGAATGGCGCGCAGCTCGCCGGGCCGCGCCACGCGCACGCCCGCGCCGCCCTCCAGCCGCTGCGAGCCGCTATCGTTGGGTGATGGCTCATCGCCGAGGCGCGCATCGCCGGTCAGTGGCGCCCAGTCCCATCTATCCATGCGCATGTTGTCGCATGGCGAGCGGCGCTGGTCAAGCAGGGCTGGGGAGGGACGAGCAGGGCCGTGTCGCTCAGGCGACGAACGTCCCATCCGCCAGCAGCCGCGTCAGGATGATCGTCCAGGCGATGCAGAGCGCGACCATCAGGCGGTTGGCGCGCGGGTAGCGCTGGCCGATCAGCGCCATCAGGACGAGGCAAGGGAAGATGACCAGCGCGTAGCGCGGCACGGACATCAGCCCGCCGCCGCGTATGTGTGCGGGCAGAACCAGCACTTGCAGCAGCGAGGCCCAGCTGTAGAGCGCCCACGAGCGCGGGACGTTAGGCCTGAAGCGCAGCAGCATCAGGACGCACAGTCCTAGCCAGAACGCCAGGAAGACGAAATCCTTCAGGATCTCTAACGTGGGCGTGTTGGCTCCGCCCGCGACCAGCGTGGCGATATCGGCGACGACGCCCGCCCAGGGCCAGTCGGGCCAGCGCAGCCAATCGGGGTTGGCGGCGGCGCGGCTCATCGCGTCAGTGACGCCATAGACGCGCGCGAGATAGAGCTGGAAGACCAGGAAGGCCAGCAGCGGCAGCCCACAGGCTCCCAGCAGAGCCAGCCCCACCCGCAGCCGTCGCCCGGCGCCCAGCGCGGACCAGCTTGGCCGGAGCGCCCGCCACGCCTCGAACGCCAGCGGCAGCAGCAGCAGTGCGCCCTGGGCGCGGGTCAGCGTCGCCAGGGCGATCAGCGCGCCGGAAAGCAGCCAGCGACGATGGCGCAGCGCGAGGAAGACGCTGACGCTCAGCAGCAGGAACAACGCCTCGGTGTAGACGGCGGAGAGGAAGAGTCCGGTGGGGAAGAGCGCGTAGTAGAGCAGCGTGCGGCGGGCGACGCGCGAACCAAACTCCGCCGCGACGAGCCTGCCCAGCAGGAGGAAGGCGGCCAGCGAGCAGAGATTGGAGAGCAATATGCCCGCCAGCGCGGCGTTTCCTCCGGTCAGCGGCGCCGTCACGCGCATGA
>JAICVT010000512.1 GCA_025935235.1 Ktedonobacterales bacterium
CGCTTGTTGTTGCGGGTCTTCAACCCCTTGGTGTTCCAGCCCCAGGGCGAGACCGGGTGCGGATTGCCCTGGCCGGACTTGCCCTCGCCGCCGCCGTGCGGGTGATCGACAGGGTTCATCGCCAGTCCGCGCACCGTCGGGCGCACGCCGCGCCAGCGCTTAGCGCCGGCCTTGCCGTAGCTGCGCAGGTTGTGCTCGTCGTTGCCGACCTCGCCGATGGTCGCGCGGCAGTCGATGTGCACCTTGCGCGTCTCGCCGGACTTCAGGCGCAGGTACGCGTAGATGCCCTCGCGCGCGGTGAAGGCGACGGAGCTGCCCGCGCTGCGGGCGAGCTGCCCGCCCTTGCCGGGCTTCATCTCCACGTTGTGCACGATGGAGCCGACCGGGATGTGGCGCAGCTGCATGGAGTTGCCGGACTTGATGGGCGAATCGGCGCCGGAGCGGAGCTCGTCGCCCGGGTTCACGCCCTTCGGCGCGAGAATGTAGCGGCGCTCGCCGTCGGCGTACCTGAGCAGCGCGATGTGGCTGGTGCGGTTGGGGTCGTACTCCAGACGCTCCACGACGGCGGTGATCCCGTCCTTGTCGCGCTTGAAGTCGATGACGCGGTACTTCTGCCGCGAGCCGCCGCCATGATGGCGCGTGGTGATGCGCCCGGAATGGTTGCGCGCGCCGGTCTTGGCCTGCGTGCTGGTGAGCGGCAGGTACGGGCCGCCCTTGTGCAGGTGCGAGCGGTCGATCTTGACCACCGCGCGCGTGCCGGGCGATGTGGGCTTGTATTTGATCAGCGCCATGTGAGTGTTCCCAATCAGCCGCGCGCGCGGGCCTCGTAGTCGATCGACTGGCCCTTGGCGAGGCTCACGTAAGCCTTCTTCCAGTCCTGCGTGCGGCCGGCATGCTTGCCGAAGCGGCGCGTCTTGCCGGGCTCGTTGACCACCTGGACGGCCGCGACCTTGACTTCGAACATCAGCTCCACGGCCTTCTTGATGTCGGTCTTGGTGGCTTCGCGCCGGACGCGGAAGGTGTACTGGTTGTGGTTCTGCATCGCGAGGGAGGTCTTCTCCGTCACGTGCGGGGCGAGCAGCACGCCCATGAGCTGTTCCCGGTTCATTGCAGGCGCTCCTCCAGCATCTTCACGGCGCCGACGGTCATCAGGACCTTGTCGTGGCGCGCCAGGGACAGCGGGTTCAGGGCGGAGACCTCGATGACCTCGACGTGCGGCAGGTTGCGCGCGGCGAGGAAGAGCTTCTCGTCCGTGGCCTCGACGATGATGAGCACGCTCTCGAGCGCCCACGCCTTCAGCTGGCCGGCGAGGAGCTTCGTCTTCGGGGCTTCGAGCCCGAGCGACTCCGTCACCACCAGGCGCTCGGTGCGCGCGAGCTCCGAGAGCATCGAGCGCAGCGCGCCGCGGTACATCTTGCGGTTCACCTTCTGCTCGAAGCTGCGCGGCTTGGCGGCGAAGGTCTTGCCGCCGCCCACCCAGATGGGCGACCGGTTGGACCCGGCGCGCGCCTGACCGGTGCCCTTCTGGCTCCACGGCTTCTTGCCGCCGCCGCTGACTTCCGCGCGCGACTTCTGCGCCTTGGTGCCGGCGCGGCCCGCATTGCGGTAGGCAGTGATGACCTGGTGGACCAGCGACTCGTTGAACTTGTGTCCGAAGGCCGCCTCGGATACCTGGAGCTCGGCAGCTCCACTGACCATCTTGAGCTTCATGGCGCCTTACTTCTTCGACTGCTTCATCGGGTTGGCCGACGGCGTCGAGCCGAGTTTGGTCGGCGCGACGGTCTTGCGCAGCGCCCGGCGCGCCGCCTTCAGCGACGGACGGACGATGACCTGACCGCCCTCCGCTCCGGGCACCGCGCCCTGGATGAGGAGGAGATTGCGCTCGGCATCCACCTGCACGACCTTGAGATTCTCGGTGGTGCGGCGCACCACGCCCATGTGGCCGGACATCCGGCGGCCTTTGAAGACGCGGCCCGGCGTCTGGCGCTGCCCGATCGAGCCGGGTGAGCGGTGCGACACGGACACGCCGTGGGTGGCCGGCAGGCCGCCGAAGTTGTGGCGCTTCATTACGCCCGCGTAGCCCTTGCCGATGGTGGTGCCGGTGACATCCACCGCCTGGCCGGCCTTGAAGAGGTCCACCTTGACCTCGGCACCCGGCTTGAGATCGACCTTGTCGCTGTCCGTGAGGCGGAATTCCACCAGGGCCTGGCCCGGTGCCACGCTCGCCTTGGCGTAGTGGCCGTTGACCGCCTTGGAATAAAGCTGCGGCCGCCGCGTGCCATAGGTGACCTGCACGGCGCGATAGCCGTCCTTGTCCCCGGATTTCACCTGGGTAACGCGATTGGGCAGAACCTCGATCACGGTGACCGGAATGGTCTCGCCCGCGTCGGTGAATACCCGCGTCATGCCTGCTTTGCGGCCGACGACTCCAATTGCCATTGCGTGTGCCTCTATGTGCGCTGCACATCGGGCCGAGAGGACA
>JAICVT010000617.1 GCA_025935235.1 Ktedonobacterales bacterium
AGCGCTGTCCCCGGCGTCACCGTCGCCAACTTCCTGCGGCGCGCGGTCGAGGCGCGGCGCGAGGGCTATGATCCCGCCGCCAACAACGAGGCGACCGGCGAGGTCTCCAAGCGCAAGGGTATGCCGCCCTCCGAGTTCCGCAAGCTGATCAACGAGAAGATGAAGATCCTGCGTGTTGATCAGAGCTTCATCAATCGCTATCTGAACGAAGGCTTCTCCGGCGGCGAGAAGAAGCGCGCCGAGATCCTGCAGATGGCGATGCTGGAGCCGAGCATGGCGATTCTAGACGAGACGGACTCTGGCCTCGACATTGACGCGCTGCGCATCGTCTCGGAGGGCGTCAACGCGCTGCGTGGGCCGCGCATGGGCGTGCTGATCATCACGCACTACCAGCGCATCCTGAACTACATCACGCCTGATGTGGTGCATGTCATGCATCACGGGCGCATCATCAAGACGGGTGGTTCCGACTTCGCGCTGGAGCTGGAGAAGAAGGGCTACGAGTGGCTGATCGGCCCCGAGGCGGCGGAGGAAGCCGAGGCCAAGTAGCCGCCGCCGACGCCTGCGACGAATCAAAGCCGAAACAGGAGCCGGGAGGAACGCCCTTCCGGCTCCTGCGCATTGATAAGCGGCGCAGAGGCTGGCGAGGGTTGGCCCCCACCCCCAGCCCCTCCCCCGCTGTGCGGGAGAGGGGAATTCGGAGGGTCGAGCCGATAGGCGTAGTCAGGCGCCCAACGGCGGGCGCGAGGAGTGAGATAGCATGCTCGACGCGACACAGGCCACACACGCGACTAGCGGCGATACGGCGCCAGGTCAGGCAGACCAGTTGGCCAGCGGCAGCGCGATCATAGCGGCCAGTGGGGCGGCTATCGGATCGCTCGCGCCGCGCGCCGACTTCCCCATTCTCGCGCGCGAGATCAATGGCAAGCCGCTGGTCTTCCTCGATAGCGCCGCCTCCAGCCAGAAGCCCACCGCCGTGCTGGAGGCGATGGACCACTTTGCGCGCACCTCCTACGCCAACATCCATCGCGGCGCCTACACGCTCAGCGAGGAGGCCACCCGCGCCTATGAGCGCGCCCGCAAGAACGTGGCGAAGTTCATCGGCGCCCGCAGCGCCCGCGAGGTCATCTTTACCCGCAACACCACCGAGAGCATCAATCTGGTCGCGCGAACCTGGGCCGACGCCAACCTGCGCGCGGGTGACGCGATCTTGCTGAGCGAGATGGAGCATCACAGCAACATCGTGCCGTGGCAGCTCGCCGCCCAGCGCACGGGAGCGCGCGTCTACTACATCCCCATCACCGACGAAGGCGAGCTGGACCTGGCCGCCTATGACGCGCTGCTGGAGCGGCACAGGCCGAAGCTGGTGGCGCTGACGCAGATGTCGAACGTGCTGGGGACGGTGACGCCGCTACCTGAGTTGATCACCAAAGCCCACGCCGTCGGCGCGCTCTTCCTGGTGGATGGCGCGCAGGGGGCGCCGCACCTGCCAGTGGATGTG
>JAICVT010000211.1 GCA_025935235.1 Ktedonobacterales bacterium
CATGTGGAGCGGCGGTCTGGGGCTGGCCATCGTCGTGATGCTCTGCGCGTGCCTCGGCTTCGCCTTCACCTTTGCCAGCTACGCCGCAGCGGCGTTCAACGGTAGCGGTACGACGACCAACCAATCGTTCGTCAGCGCCAACGGCACGCCGCGCCCCGGCAGCGCCGACAGCACACTCACCTTCCCCACGCAGACGATTCCACCGTGGGCCGCGCCACAGATTCCGGCGGGCGTGCCGATCCCGCCCTCCACCACGCCCCAGCCCACGCCGACCGCAGCGCCCACCGCGACGCCCGTTCCCTTCAACCCCGGCGGCGGAGGCGGCGGTGGCGGCGGAGGCGGCGGAGGCGGCTGCGGCAATTGCTCGGTGACTGTGACGGCCTTTTCGTTCAAAGATGGTCAGCCGGGATCGGTGACTGTCCACACAAGCAGTCCGAATGACACCGTCAACGTGTTCGTGAAGAGTTGGCCGGGAGGTGGTTCGTCGCCACAAAACCTGGGTACGACAGATGGATCTGGTAACGGGACGATCCCGATTACCACGACGCCAAGCAATTGCTATGGGACGGTGTCGCTGTGGATCGTCACGAATAACTCGGGTAGCACGTCAGCCTCGGCGACCTGCGGGCCGTAGCGATGAAGTCACCGCGCGATCGCCGCTCAGGCGCGGTGGCCGGCGCGCGGGAAGCTGACGCTGAAGATGGAGCCGCGCCCCGCCGGGTTCTCGCGCATGTTGACGTGGCCGTGGTGCGCCTTGGCGATGATGCGCACACTCGCCAGTCCCAGCCCGCTGCCAGGCGCATCGCGGTCGGCCTGGAAGTAGCGTTGCCAGATGTAGGGCTTGGCCGCCGCTGGCACACCCACGCCGGTGTCTTCGACCGCTAGCGTCACCCAGGCGCCGTCGGCGAAGACCCGCACCCGCGCATCGCCCCCGCGCGGTGTGTATTTGATGGCATTGCCGATCAGGTTGCGCGCGACCTGCCGCACCCGTATGGGATCCGCCAACGCATGCGGAACCTGCGGGTCAGGCTCAAAAGAGAGCGCCACGCCCGCTTCCCGCGCCTCCATCCGCAGCTCCAGCGCCGCCGCATTGACCTCCTCGACCAGATTCATCGGACGCAGATCAAATGTCAACTGGCCGGCGTCTTTGCGCGTGACCAGCTCCAGATCAGCCAGCAGATAAGAGATGCTGTATGCCGACGAGAGCGATGCGGTCAGCATCGGCAGATGCTCCCGAGGGACCTGCGCGCCGTACAACTTGATGAAGAGTTCCATGTTGCGGGTGATCGCGTTGAGCGGCGAACCCATGTCATGCCCGATCAGATGCATCTGCTCGGCGCGGAACCGCTCGATGGCGCGCGCTCCGCTGACATCGCGCCCCACCAGCAGCAGACGCTGGCGTTGTCCGGGACCGAGCATGGGCGTCAGGCTGAAATCAATCGTCCGCGCGGTGGTCGCTGGCCCCTCAGAGGGGCGCTCCGAGTCGGCGCCGCCAGACGCGTGATCCGGCGGCGCGGGGGGAAACACGCACTCCACATGGTCGCGCTGGGCGCGTGTGCGCATGACCATCCGCAGCAGACAATCTGGCCCATCGTCGCAGAGTGGGCATGAGCCAGGGACGCGCGAGCCATCAGTCGCGCGGCTGAGCGCCTTGCACACCGATTTGCCCAGCAGCGACTCCTCGTCGGTCGCCAGATAGCGCGCGAACGCGGCGTTGACCTGGATGAAGAGCAGGTCCTCGTTGACCAGTGCGATGCCGTCGGAGGCCGAGGCAAAGAGTGCCTCGAGCTGCTGCCGCTCGGCCTGGGACTGCTGATAGAGGCCGACATTCTCCAGCGCCGTGGCGATGATCGGGCTGAGCCGCTCTAGCGCGCTCGTTTCGGCGGCTGAGAAGGCGCTGGCGCGGGCCAGCGTCGCCACGCCGCGCAGCCGCCCACGGGTAATCAGCGGCATGCAGAGCAGCCGGGCCGAGCCGCCTCCGCGCAACGCCTCGGTATGCTCGCCGACGCTGTCCGCCGGGCCGACCGCGCCTGTGTTCAGCTTGCGCTCGCGCACAGCCCGCGCCACCCGCGAGCCTTCCGCGTCCTCTGCGATGGTCGAGCCAGTCAATCGCTCGGCCTCCTCGCCTGTGGCGGCGATCACCCGCAGACGGCGGGCGCGCTTCTCATAGCGGTAGATCAGGGCGCTGTCAAAGACCACCACGCGCTGAATATTCTCGATGATCGTGCGGAACAGCTCATCGGGGTCGAGCGTGCTGGTCAGCGCCTGCGACGCGCTGAGAATCGCGCTTAGCTCCTCGGCCTGCGCTTTGTTGTTCTCCGCCGAGGCGAACATCTGGATCGTATCCACCGCGAGCTTGGCGAAGGTGTTGAGCATCACGCGGCGATAGTCCGCGAGGCCATCGGGCTTCGCGCTGGTGACGATGATGGCGCCGATCACCACGCCGTTATCGGTCAGCAGGGCCGAGCCGAGCGCGCGCATGACGGCGCTGTCTGGCCCCAGTTGGCTCACCAGCGCGGGCGTTTTGTGCATGTCGCCGAGGGCCAGCGGCGCCGACTCGCCGTTGGCCGCGTTGGCTGTGTTGGCGAGGTTGCGGATGGTGTCGGCGATCACCAGCGGGATGCTGTCTGGCGCAATCTCGCGCGGCGCGCCCTCAGGCGTCAGCATATAGGCGATGCGCGGGACGATCACGCCATGCCGGTCGCGTAGGGCGATCCACACACGCGATGCGCTCAGCAGCACAGCGGCGGTGGCGGCGGTCTGCGCCAGCGCCTCCATCGGCCAGCGTGGCTCTGGCAGAGGCGGGAGTGATGGATTCGATTGCACGGCGGCTCTCTCTTGCTACAGCGTTGCTGGTGGGACGCTGATACACAAGCCGACGACCGGCGCTCGCGCTGCCAGGGTGGCTCTGCCGGTCGAGAGATGCGGGCAGGGAGGCGGGCAAAGACACGGGCGCCATCGCTGATTCTTCTGACGCTATCAGCGATGGAGTGTAGCATAGCGACGATCGGCGCGTCAAAAGTCAACGGGCGGCAGAGGGCTGTCCAGAGGGCTATCAAGTGAGCTATCACGTGGGTTGCCGGGCGGGTGTTGCTGGGTACCATCAGCGCCATCATTGCGAGGCGCCGACGCAGTTGCTATAATGGGGCGCGACCTGCTCCGCGCACTCCCTGCGCAGGCGCCCGGCTGGTGGATCGCGCTCAGAGGTCTCAGCGCCCCCGTCGCCGGAGCTTTTCGGCCGCTCGATCCCACGCGCCGCGCGCGCGCACACCTGGGGAACAACGATGATCGGACGAGTCCTGAAGAACAGGTACAAGCTGGTAGACGAGCGCGGGCGCGGCAGCATGGCGACCGTCTACATTGGTCGCGACCTCGAGACGAACCGCATCTATGCCGTCAAGGCGCTCAGCCGCGAGGCCGCCGCCGATACGGAGTTGTCGGAGCGCTTCAAGCGCGAGTTCGAGCTGCTCTCGCGCATCTCCGGGCCGCACGTCGTCGCGCCAGTGGACTTCGGCGACGACAAAGGCGTGCTGTTCATCGTCATGGACTACGTTGACGGCCACACGCTCAAGCATGCCGTGCTGACGGGCGGGCCATTCCAGCCGCGTCGCGCGATTGACGTGATCGAGCAGTCGGCGGCGGGCGTGGCCACGGCGGCCTCGCGCGGCGTCACCCACCGCGACATCAAGCCGCAGAATCTGCTGCTGACGATAGACAATACCGTCAAGCTGACCGACTTTGGTCTGGCGCGCAGCCATGAGTCCAAAGACATCACCGTGACGGGTTTCTTCGTCGGCACTCCATTCTACGTCGCGCCTGAGCAAGTGGAGAACAGCCGCCGGGTGGATACGCGCGCCGACCTCTATTCGCTGGGCTGCGTCTTCTTCGAGCTGCTCACCGGTCGGGTACCCTATGACGGCGAGCACGCCTGGGATGTGGTGATGAAGCACCTCAACTCGCCCATCCCCTCGATCACAGCGCTGCGCCCCGATCTGCCCGCGAGCTACGACGCCTTCTTCCAGCGGGCGCTCGCCAAGCAGCCCGACCAGCGCTTCCAGTCGGCGCAAGATTTCACCGCCGCCGCCGATGCGCTGCTGACCGGCGATCCCACGCGGGCGTCCGTCGCCTCTGGCCCGATCAACGCCCCCAGCGCCACCGGGGTGCGCGGCGTGGCCGCGCTGGTGGATGTGGCCAGCGGGCAGGTGTTCCCGCTGACGGCGGCTGATATGGTCATCGGGCGTAGCGATCCAGCGCGCAGCGTCTTCCCAGATATTGACCTGCTGATGCTCGATCCCACGCAGGCCGTTTCGCGCCGCCATGCGCGCTTCATGCGCCGCGACGGCCACTGTTACATCGAAGACCTGAATGCGTTCAACAAGACGCGCGTCAACGGGCGCCCGCTTGTCCCCCATGAAGACGTTGAATTGCATGACGGTGATACACTGCGCTTTGGCAACATTGATCTCCGCTTCGAGGCCCGAGGGCGATAGAGGGCGATAACTGAAGCGACGCAACGGAGGTATTCTGCTCTATGGTTCTCGCATTTGGCGCCCTGGAGCCGCTGGCTCCCGCTGCCGCTGCCCTCAGCCGGGGTGTGCTGGTCGCGGCCGCTGGTGTCGTGGTCGTGCTGGCGATCCTGCTGGTGTTTGTGATGGTGCTGCGCGGTGGTGGCTCCTCGCGTCAGAAGGCGAGCGGACTGGACTACGATGCTCAGCAGGGACCGATGGGGCAGCCGCATTCCCCCGCCGCGTCGCCCGGCGCGTCGCCGTGGGCTGGCGACCAGATGGGCCAGATGGGCGGCATGGGCCAGATGGGTTCAATGGGCCAGATGGGGCAAATGGGGTCCATGGGTCAGATGGGCGGCATGGGCCAGATGGGCCAGATGGACGACCACTTCGACTCGATGGGCCAGGGCCGTCCGGCCACCCCGCCGCAGCGCCAGCAGACGCCGAACTGGGGCGTGCCGTTTGGTGAGCCCGCGCAAGCCGGCGCGAACAACGCGAACAATGCGAACAACTGGGGCGTCGCCGACCAGGGCGCGTCCGCCGCTGGTCACTGGAACGATCCGATGGCGCCCGCCGCTGGTCAGATGGGGCAAATGGGACAGATGGGGCAGATGGGGTCTATGGGGCAGATGGGTGGCCTGAACGACTGGCCCGCCTCGCCTGCCGCGCCATCGCAGGGGCGACCCGCCGCGAACGCCTGGGACGCGCCAGGCGCGGGCGGCGCGCCCGCCTGGAATGGCGCCAACGCTGGCCCCGCCTCTGCCGCGCGCCCCGGCGCCGGAAACAGCCCCGCCCCGTGGGATGCGCCCGCGCAGCCTTCGCCGTGGGACGCCGCGCCCGCCGCGCCGAGCCAGCCGCAGTGGCAGGCGCCTCAGCCCGCCGCCCCCAGCCAGCCGCAGTGGAATGGTCAGGCGCCGAGTCAGCCGCAGTGGCAGGCGCCTCAGCCAGCGGCGCCGAGCCAGCCGCAGTGGAGTCCGCAGGCCGACGCGGGCATAGCGAACGCGCAGGGCATGGGCTATCCCCCAGCGCGCGGTGGTTTTGGCCCCCGGCTGATCGAGCGCAAGCCCGATGGCCGCGAGTTCGACCTGAACAAAGACCGCGTGACGATTGGTCGCCACCGCGACAGCGATGTCTTCCTCGAAGATCTGGCGGTCTCGCGGCTGCATGTCACCATCAACCGCGACGGATCAGGCCGCTACATCCTGCGCGATGAGAACAGCGCCAATGGCGTCTACGTCAACGGCCAGCGCGTCGCGGAGCGCGTCCTCCAGGAGGGCGACGAGGTGCAGATCGGGCAGACCGTGCTGGTCTTCCACGAGCGCTAGCGCGGGGGCGCCCCTGAGCGAACCCTGAGCGAACCCTGAGCGAACCCTGGCGGGCAGTCGGCGACTACTCAGCGCGGAGAGGCATGCTGTGGCTGGTCAAGAGGCAACCTGGCGCGCCCACGATGATCTCGTTGGCAAGTCCCTGGGCGGGTGCGTCATCAACGAGCTGCTCGGCCAGGGCGGCATGGCGCGCGTCTATCGGGCGCGCCAGAAGCATCTCGACCGCGATGTCGCCATCAAAGTGCTGCCACCGTTCTATGCCTCCGATCAGAACTTCGTTGATCGCTTCGAGCTGGAGGCGCGGTCGCTGGCGCGGCTGATGCACCCCAATATCGTCGTGCTGCACGACGCGGGCGACGAGCAAGGTCTGCTCTACATCATCATGGAATACGTCGCGGGTGGCACACTGCGCGAGTACATGACGCACTCCATGAGTCTGCGCGAGGTGACACGCATCATCAAAGAGGTGGCCAGCGCGCTCACCTACGCGCACGAGCGCGGCATCATCCACCGCGATGTCAAGCCGGTCAACGTGCTGATGGATGAGTCGAAGCGCGCCGTGCTGAGCGACTTCGGCATCGCCAAGGTGCTGGCCACCAGCGCGGCGCTGACCCGCAGCGGCGCGGGCGTTGGCACGCCTGAATATATGTCGCCGGAACAGTGCAAGGGCATCCAGGTGGACGCCCGCGCCGACATCTACGCGCTGGGCGTCATGCTCTACGAGATGCTGACCGGCCACACGCCTTTCGAAGCCGACAACTACACCGCGCTGGCCCACTCGCACATCTACGAGACGCCGCCGCCGCCATCGAAGTACAATCCGCGCATCTCGCCAGCCGTGCAGGCGGTCACGCTCAAGGCGCTGGCCAAAGACCCCTCCGAGCGCTTCCAGCAGGCGATGGATATGGCGATCACGCTGGAGCAGGCGGCGGCGGCGCAGGCTCCGCTGCCCCCCGCCACTGAGTATCGGCCAGCGCCCGCCGCCGAAGAGGCGGAGCGCGCCGCGGCCAAGATCATCTGCCCGCGCTGCCAGAGCGAGAACCACGCCAGCCAGCGCTTCTGCTCGGGTTGCGGGCTGGCCTTCGATCAGCCGCGCTCTGCACAGGCCTCGGCGCATCTGATCGCAGTGGCGCACGCCGCGCCCGCTGGCTACGTCACCTGCCCGACCTGCCAGACGCCCAATGACAGTCTCAATCGCTTCTGCACGCGCTGCGGCACGAATCTGCTGCGCGGCGTGCCCGGTCGCCGCTGCCACAAGTGCGGCGTGCAGAACACGCCCGGCACGCGCTTCTGCACCACCTGCGGCGCCGCGCTGGTGTAGCCGGAAAGCCCCCACCCCAGCCCCCTCTCCAAAGGGCGAGGGGGAGCCTCGGACCGTGTGCGGCGCTGGCGGATCTCGCCTCAACGCGTCGGCTCGCCGCGCTGCGCCTTTGCCTGGAGCCAGGCGTCCACCTGCGCGCTCTGCTCGGCCAGCAGACCAGCGCCGCGCCGCTCAGCCTCGGCGGCCTCCTCCAGCCGCCCCGCCGCGCGCAGGGTCTGGGCATTGGCGTACCACGAACGGGCGTCATAGGGGTCGAGTGTGACGGCGCGCTCGGCTGACTCACAGGCGCCAGCGACCGCGCCTGACACTAGCTGCGACAGTGCGAAGGTCGCATGTGTCGGCCCGTAGTCTGGCTGGTACGAGAGCGCGGTCTTAAACGCCGCGAGCGCCGCCTCCTGATGGCCATAGCGCGTTTCCAGCATGCCCCTGGCGCCCCAGGCATAGCCGTTCCCAGCCTGGCGCGCCAGAACGTTCTCGATGCCCTCTTGCGCCAGTTGGAGACGACCGAGGCAGACCAGCGCGAATGCGCTATTGG
>JAICVT010000263.1 GCA_025935235.1 Ktedonobacterales bacterium
CAGGCGCAGCTCGCGCGCATCGGCCAGCGCGTCAATCGTCACCTCGCTGGCGCGGCCGTGGCGATAGGCGTTGTAGACCGCCTCGCGCGCCACCATCCGCGCGTCGTGGCGCAGGCTGCCCGCTAGCGCGGAGTCGTCGCCGCCGTGGCTGACCACGCAGCGCACACCCAGCGTGCGCCCCACCAGCGCCGCGTAGTCGTCGAGGTCGCCGAAGAGGCCGCGCGGCTCGCCGTCTTCGAACTCGTCGCGCTCGTCCTGCGCGCGCCACAGGTCGCCCGTGTCGCGCTCGCGCCAGATCTCGATCAGATAGTTGACCTGGCGTTGCAGCGTCTGGATGCACTGATGCGCCGTCTCCAGCTTCTCGCCATCCAGAGCGGAGAGCGCGCCATCCGCCCGCCAGGTCGTCAGCAGTTGGTCGAGCAGCCAGCGCCCGTAGCTGACATCTTGGCCCATGCCGTCGTGCAGTTCGATCCACGTATTGGCGCGCTCCTCCTCGACCACCTGCTGATAGAGCATCGCGCTGTGCAGCGCCAGCGCCGCCAGATCGGCCAGCGTGGCGCACCACTCGCGATACTCCGGCGTGAAGAGCTGGCTGGAGTGGTAGTTGACGAAGATCACGCCCAGCGCCGCTCCCTCGCCCGCAGCGCCGTCGCCCGCGCGCAGCGGCAGGATGGCGGCGGCCTGCACGCCCTCGCGCGCGGCGAAGTGGTCGCGCTGGTCGCTCCGCTCGTCACCGACGGCGCGCAGCGGATAGGGCGCATAGGTCTCGAAGCGCGGCTGGCCCTCGCGCAGCGCGCGCATGACAGCGGATGCCTCGCCGCGCGCCGCCACCCGCGCGGCCGAGGCGGGCGCTGTGCGGAACGCGCCGGAGACGACCGGCTCGCCGATGCTGTGGCTCGCTGGATCGCACGGATAGAGCGCCACCGAGCCAGCGCCCAGCGTGTCGCGCGCGATCATCACCACCTGCTCCAGCGCGGCGCGCAGATCCTGCTGCGAGAGCAGCCGCCGCGCGATGCGCTGGGTGACGCTGGCCAGGCCGCGCGCTCGCCGCAGCCGCTGGGCGTTGTCGAGTGAGAGCGCCAAATGCAGCGCCACCGCGCGCAGCAGCTCCACGTCATCCTCGCCAAAGGCGTATGGGCGCTCGCTCTGCACATCCAGCGCGCCGATGATGACGCCGCCGAGCGTCAGCGGGATGGCCAGCTCGGCGCGGGTGCGTGGGAAGCTGGGATGCCGCAGATAGAGGTGATCGGGGTCGCGCTCCACGTCGTTGACCAGCCGCTCCTGCCCGTAGATCGCCGCCCAGCCGGTGATGCCACGCGCTTGCTCGATGACAAAGCCCTCGCGCGCCAGCGCGCGTCCGGCGGGCGAGGCGGCGCCGATGAAGCGCAGCCCACGCCCGATGCTCTCATCCTCGGAGGTGGCGAGTAGCACGTTGACCTCGTCGTAGCCCATGCGCTGGGCGATCAGCGCGGCGGCCTCGTCGGCAAAGTGGTCATCGGGGGCGGAGGCCAGCGCGGTGATGGCGCGCACGACGGTGATGGCGCTGGCCAGCCCCACGCGCCGCTCAGAGAGTGAGCGCAGCGTGATGGCGGGCAGCAGACTCAGCAGCGTCAGCCAGCAGGCGTGCAGCGCCACGATGCGCAGCGTGGCCAGATCGGCGCCGCCGACCACCAGCAGCCGCGCCGCGCCATCCGCCACAATCACCAGCGCGCCCAGCAGGATGATCCAGATCATCGAAGCGTAGCGCGCGACACGCAGCATCGGCAGCACGAAGAGCAGCCAGCTCGCGACATCGGCGCTGAGCGGCAGGCCAGCGGCCACGTAGCCGTGGTCGAGCGTGGCGACGAAGAGGAAGGCCGCCGCCGTCAGCGCGATCGCCAGCGCAATCTGGATGGCGGCCAGCCCGCGTGTGGCGCTGGCTCCCGCGTCGGCGCTGGCTGCGCTGCGATCTGGCGGGCCGTAGATCAGCCAGCCCAGCCCACGCGCCAGCGTCTCGGCGCCCGCGCGCAGCAGGCGCCGTACCTGTTGCGAGCGCGAGACGGCGATCATGGCGCTGATGTAGGCGAGATAGGCGAGATAGGCGAGCAGCCAGAGCAGCAGAGCGGGCGCGCGGCGGGCGATGGGGGCGATCAGCAGGGCCATGATGAGGAGGATCACGCTGCCCGCGACGGCGTCGTACCAGGTGGTGAAGAAGCGCAGCGCGCGACGGCTGCGCACGGGCGGCGTCGCGGCGAAGAGGTCGCGCGGGATGGGGCGATAGACGTTGAGCACGCCAGCATCGCCTGCCTTCCCGTGGCCTCTGGCGCCGCGCTACCCAGACGAGCCAGAGCATGTCATACATCACCGCTTAGCGCAGAGTGTACGCCAGCGGACGCCAGGAAGGCTATCACCCGTTGGATGATATTGGCGGCGCGGTGAGAAGGCGTGCGGAGGATCCGTCACGCCGCAGCGAACATGAACGAGTGGCTGAAGCCGCGGGCGAAGGGCAATTCTTGCGCTTGCGTGTCGCGCCGCCGCTTGACGTTTTTCGGAGAATGGAGGGAGGTGACGCGCGGAGCGTGAGCGATGTAGAGCGAGTGGACCAACGGCGCCTTGACATGATAACGAAAAATTCGTTAGGATAGGGAACATGGAACAGGGAGCGAACGCCGCCGAGCGCATCATCAGGCGCTTCGGCGGCCAGAGCGCTCTTGCCGCACTGCTCGGCAAGCGGCAGAGCACGATCGAACACTGGGCGAGGACAGGGCGGGTGCCAGCCCAATGGCAGGCGCCGTTGATCTCGCTCGGCCGCCAGAGAGGTGTGATCGTGGAAGCAAAAGACTTCGTCGAACCCAGCCCCAACCCGATCCAGCCAGCCGAGGGCCGCCTTGGCATCCTGCTCGTTGGCCTCGGCGCCGTCGCCTCGACGTTTATCAGCGGCGTCGAGCATACTCGGCGCGGCAGCGGCCGACCCATCGGCTCGCTCACCCAGATGGGCGCCATTCGCCTTGGTAAGCGAACGGAAAACCGCTCGCCGCTCATCCGCGAGTTCGTCCCGCTCGCGAACCTGGACGACCTCGTCTTCGGCGCCTGGGACCCGTTCCCCGACAACGCCTACGAGGCAGCGGTGAAGTGCGGCGTGCTCGACCGCCACGAACACATCGAGCCTATCGCCGACTTCCTCAAGCCCATCGAGCCGATGCCGGCCGCCTTCGACCAGCGCTACGTCAAGCGCCTCGACGGGCCTAACGTCAAGCGCGGCACGAAGCGGGAGCTGGCCGAGCAGATCCGCGCGGACATTCGCGCCTTCAAGTCTGCCAGGACGTGCGACCGCCTCGTCATGGTCTGGTGCGGTTCGACCGAGATCTACATGGAGGAAGGGCCAAGCCACCGCAGCCTCAAAGCGTTCGAGGCGGCGCTCGACGCCAACGACGCAACGATCGCCCCCTCGATGCTCTACGCCTATGCCGCTCTGATGGAGGGCATCCCCTTCGCCAACGGCGCCCCCAATCTGACCGCTGACATCCCGGCGCTGGTCGAGCTGGCCTGCGATCAGGGCGTACCGATCTGCGGCAAGGACTTCAAGACCGGCCAGACCCTCATCAAGACGACGCTCGCGCCGATGCTGAAGGCGCGCATGCTCGGCCTCAACGGCTGGTACTCGACGAACATCCTTGGCAACCGCGATGGCGAGGTGCTTGACGATCCGCAGAGCTTCAAGACCAAGGAAGAGTCGAAGCTCGGCGTCCTGGAGTACATCCTTCAGCCACAGCTCTATCCCGAACTCTATAGCGATGTCTACCACAAGGTGCGGATCAACTATTACCCGCCCCTTGGCGACAACAAGGAGGGCTGGGACAACATTGACCTCTTCGGCTGGCTCGGCTACCCGATGCAGGTCAAGATCAACTTCCTATGCCGCGATTCCATTCTCGCCGCGCCCCTGCTGCTTGACCTCGCGCTGTTCCTCGATCTCGCCAGGCGAGCTGGCATGAAGGGCATCCAGGAGTGGCTGTCGTTCTACTTCAAAAGCCCGCAGCACGCCGCCAGTGTCTACCCGGAGCACGATGTCTTCATCCAGCAGACGAAGCTGAAGAACATGCTGCGCTGGATGATGGGCGAGGAACAGATCACCCACCTCGGCCTCGAGTACTACCAGGATTATCAGGAGGAATAGCGGGTAAGCGCGGCTGGCGGTTGAAACCGCGCCTGGGAGGCCTGCGGGCCGCGAAGCTCGGCTCCGCCTGCCGCCTGCGCGGACTGGCGGACGCGACCTCCCAACCCGCGCAGGCGGGTTTCGCGGCGGCCCGCAGGCCGCCTTCCAGGCGCGACGTCAGTCGCCAGCAGGCGAGCTGACGTTGCCGCGACCGAGCGCTGGACATGACGACATGGAGACGCCCGGTGATGTTCCGTGCGTCTCCATTGGAGTCTGCTGGGCGCCAGTCGAGGTCTGGTCGAGGTCTGGCGGCGCGGAGTGAGCGATGCGTCGCCGGCCAGGGGTGATGGCTGGCGGACGGCTAGCTGCGGCGCTCCTTGAGGCGGGCGGCCTTGCCGCGCAGCCCGCGCATGTAGTAGAGGTTCTTGCGGCGCACCTGGTTGTGGCGCACCACCTCAACCTTGTCAATGCGCGGCGAGTGCAGCAGGAAGGTACGCTCGACGCCGACATTGTGGGCGATGCGGCGCACGGTGAACGAGTAGTTCACCCCTTCGCCGTGCAGGCGAATGATGATGCCCTCGAACACCTGAATGCGCTCGCGGGCGCCCTCGACGACCTTGACATGCACGCGAACCGTGTCGCCCGGCTCGAGCCGTGGCGCGTGCTCGCGGAGATTCTCCTGTTCGACTGCTCGAACCAGTGGCGCGACTGACATGACTCTATCCTCCTCGCAAAATGCCAAACGCTAGTATATACCCACAAGCCCCAGGCGCGCAATACTTTGGTTCCACTGTATTGCCGTCCCGTGCATGGCCGTCCCGTGTATGGCCGTCCCGACACCGCTGAGGGCAGCTCACGCGCCGCACTGGGGCGCCGCCCTCTTCGCCCACTGGGCGACAGGTAGTGGGTGCGGACGCGCAGGCCCTCTCAAGCCCTATTTGGCTGAGTTATTGTCACCTCAAGGGCGGGATGATACACTCAAGTCCGGCCTCACACGCAGCGACCTTCGTCGGCGCAGGCGTAGCGTTCGTCGGCGGCTATTCCAGCCTATCACTCTCTATCACTGTCAGCCCAGAGAATCCGCATACGCGCGCCTCGCCGAGGCCAGGCCCGCGCATGCGCCACCCGAAAGAGGCGCTTTGTGATTAGCTGCCAGCGCTGCGGACAACCCCTCACTCCTCATACGCCGACCTGTCCCCGGTGCGGCGCGCCCGTCACGCCTTCCGCTGGCTGGTCGCAGCCGCAGCCTGGCGCTGGCCCGTTTAGCCCGTTTAGCCCGTATGGCGCCCCGCCATCGCCCTCGCTGGCGTTTGGCCCGGTTGGCCCGGCTGGCGGTTCGGCTGGCCAGCAGCCGCCGCGCTTCTCGGCAGGCTCGCTCGTCAGCGATGGCGAACTGCCAGAGTGGTTGCGCCAGGAGACAGATGGTCCGAGCGTGGGGGCGCCAGCGCCGTGGGGTGGGCCGGGTCAGCCAGGCCAGCCCGCGCCGGCCGCCCAGCCCGCACAGAACTGGCAGCAGCCGCCTCAACCGCAGCCGCCGCGGCAGCAGGACATCGCCGCGCTGCACACCGTCCGCCAGCCCGCCGTCGGCGCGCCGAACCCCGCGCAAGCGCCCGCCTTTGCCCCGCAATCCGCTCCGCAATCCGCTCCGCAATCCGCTCCGGCGCCGTATCCTCAGCCACAGCCGGGCTATCCGCAGGGGCCGCAGCAGGGCTACCCGCAAGGCTACCCGCAAGGCTATCCACAGGGGCGCCAGCAAGGCTATGCGCCCACGCCGTATTCGCAACAACCCGCCTATCCGCAGCAGCCCACGCCCGCGAACTATGGCGGCTACGGGCGCCCGCCGACCCCGCCTGCGCCAGTCAACGCCTTCCCCGGCATCGAGCAGGCCGGGACGGCCTACAGCGGGCCGCAGGTGGGTGGCATGGCGGCGCAGGCGCTGCTGAATCAGCAATCGCTGCCCAACTGGCTGGCGGGCGCGCAGCCCGGCATGGCGCAGACTCCACAGCGCGGCGCGGCGCCCTCCGGCATGCAGGCGCGCTCGCTGGTGGACGATCAGGCGCTGCCGAAATGGCTGCGCGACCAGCCCGATCACACGCATGATGCGAATCTGGTCGAGCGTCAGAATGTCTCGCAGTGGATCGGCGCGTCAGCAGCGCAGGAGCCAATGCCGCCGTTCCTCAATGA
>JAICVT010000276.1 GCA_025935235.1 Ktedonobacterales bacterium
CGGCGGCAGATTGTCCGCCTTGCGCCGACGCGGCCCGTTGGCGCGGCGCCATGCCTCGCCGAGCGTATTGGGATGGCTGGGACGGCGGGGACGGCCCGCGGGTCGCCTGGAGTCCATCTGCGCTGTCTCCTCCCTGTCGCCTCTGTCGCCTCCACTGGCCGCGCCATCGCGGGGTAAGCAACTGGAGCAACGATATCGGAAGTGAGTGTACAGCATCAGCGCCGAGGCGCACGCGGCTCAAGGACTGTGGTACCAGAGCCCCTCGCCTGTTCCCCTCGCCCCGTAGGAGAGGAGCTGGGGGGTGAGGTTCCTAGAATCCAGCGGCGAGCCAGGGCTTCTGGTCGTAGACTGCCTTGACCTTGGCGATGTAGTCAATCGCCCCCTGGTCATACCAGCCGCCACTATACCAGCGCCCCAGACAGCCCCACAGGTCGCCCGCGTGGTAGCTGGGATACCCCGGCTGCGGCGTCATGTCGCTGAGGTAGGTGGTCCAGCCTTCGTAGCAGGCGCGGATCATGCCGTAGGTGTATTCGGCGCTGAAGGCGGTATCGTCGCGGCTCATCGGCCAGGCGCTGACATTGTACTGATATTTGATCTGCAGGATGCCGTAGCTTTGATTGCACGAGCCGCCGTTCCAGGTTCCTGGCGGGCAGACACTCTGATCGCTGGTCTGGTCGCCCTGCTGGCTCTGGTTCCAGTTCGACTCAATGACCGCTTCCGCCCGCACAACATCCACTGGCACACCCCATTTGCACGCCACCCACTGCAAGATCTCGTCCGTCGTGCCGGTGAAATTACCCGTCATCTGCTGGCGAAGCTGGTCGGCGCGCGGGTCCAGCCCCATCGAGGCGTCCCACGGGGCTAGCCCAGCGAGCTGCGCGCTGGTGGGAACGGTGTGGTTGGCGGTGGTGTTGGCCGGGCGCGGCTCCCACGACGATCGCTGGATGTTCGCCGCGCAGAAGGCTTCGCTGGGCAGCGCGGCGCCGGGCGCCAGCAGCGGAAAGCTGTAGGGCGACGAGCCGCCGGTTGGCGCGACGGTGGCTGTCGCGGTCGGCGCGCTGGTGGGGGTGGACGCGGGAACGCTGGTCGCGGTGGGCGTGGCGGTCGTCGTCGGCGCGACCGTCGGCGTCACTGTCGGCGTCGGCCCGCTATGCTTCTTGCCGTGGCCGGTGTGAGCGCCGATTGGCGCGCTCAGCAGCAGCGGCAGGCCAGACGATCCCGCCTGCCCGCTCGACTGGTCCGACTGCGCGGCGCAGGCGCCCAGCATTCCGATGGCGCCAAGCAGCAGCGCTACGATGGCGAATCCGCGTGGCCGGTTCATCCCTGACATCGCTCAGCGCCTCCTTACTCACAGGATGGCGGCTCCAGACCGTCTGCAACCGCCGTGGCGCTCTACGATAGCATATCGCCTTCAGCCGCCGCCCAAAGGTCGCGCAGCTTCCTTTAGCGATCCACTAGAGCCTGTTAACGACAGGCTATTGATGCGTGGCAAACTGCGCAGATGTCAAGCGCGCGCCAGCCCTACACCTCCGACCTCCGAGACGACGACTGGGCCTTCGTCGCGCCCTGGTTGACCTCGTTGTTGACCTCGTTGTTGTCCGAAGACGCTGGCCAGTGGCGCACGAGCGGGCTGCGATTGTCCAGGGTGCTGCGCGCGCCGACGTGGCATGCTACAATGGCGTCGCGAATGGCGTCGCGCGGAGCAGTCATCCGAGGGCGACTGCCGGCGATCACCTGCCAGGGGATAGCGGGGGACCAGCGCGTCGGTTACACGCCACGCGCACAGTGAGGGCGCGGTATGTCACGGGAGCTCGTCAACGATTTTCTGGTCGTCTCGCGCTATGCGGAGCCGCCCGCTGAGGCTACGGTCATTCAGGCGTTCGTGGCGGCGGGGCTGGGCACGCCGACCTACCAATCGGCACAGTCGGTTCAGCCGACGGAAGACGCCAGCGCCGCGCCGCGGACGCGGGTGGGAACCTATCGGCTCAGCGCGCCCGCGACCAGCGCCAGCCTGCGGATGAGCGTGACACGCCATGCGCGCCCGGCGCTGGGCGACATGGGCGATGGCGCGTTTGGGCAGCTTACACGCCGCCTCGGCGCCGACGACGCCCAGACCCTGCGCACCGGCACGCTGACCTTCGACGTGCGGCTCAAGGCCGACGAAGAGGGCATTGCCGATGCGCTGCGCTGGGCGATGGGCGCGGCGCGGGCGCTGGTCAGCCTGACGGGTGGGGTGGTGATTGATCCGGCGGCGCAGACCGGCTGGGGCGGCGAGCGGCTCGGCGCGCTGGTCAGCGGCCCCTGCGCCGCCCATTTGAGCATCCACGATGAAGCCTGGGGCGCCGATCGCCGCTGGCTGCACACCCACGGCCTGCAAAAGTTTGGCCGCCCGGAGCTTGATTTAGCTGACGTGCCGGTCGCGCTGAGCGGCGAGGCCGAGGCGTTCCTGGCGGAGGTGGCCGAGAATCTGGCTCAGGGGCAGCGGCTGATCGCCGGGCAGGAGATTGACCTGGAGGAACAGGGAGCCGTCGTCGCCATCAGCGTCTCGCCAGACGCCGAGCATCAGGCGCCGTTCGCGCGGCTGCGCCTGGCCGACACACCCGCCCATGGCGCGCGGCAGGGCGTCGGCGCGGGACGGCTGCTGGCGCACATAGCGCTGACCGACGCCCAGCGCCGCCACGACGCGGGCGACGCCGACAACGCGCTGGAGACCATCGAGCGCATTCTGGCGGCGAATAGCGACGACTGCGCGGCGCTCTTCCTCAAGGCCCAAATCTTGCTAGAGCGCCAGCAGCCACATGACGCGCTCGACCTGGGCGAATTGATGGAGCTGCGCACACCGCTCGACTATCGCGGGCCGCTGATGATCGGAATGGCGCTGCTGGCCATTGGGCGCTCGCGCGAGGCGCTCAACGCGCTGGATCGCGCCATCGAGCGCGAGCCAGAGGCGGCGCAGGCGTTCGTCGCACGGGCCGAAGCCTACCGGCGGCTGGGCGATGAGCGGCTGGCGGCCGTGGACCGCGCGCGCGCCGCCTATCTGGGCGTGTAGCGCGCGAGGTCGCTCTGGAACGGCCCTCATGGGCTATACGAGCCACGCATCGCCGCTGATCGCCACTGGCTCTGGCGGGGCCAGAGCGTTTGACACGCATCAGCGACCCGTATACACTGACAGATGTGCCCGCTCTCTGCCGTAGACCGCGCACACGATGGGCGCGACAGCGGGCGTCAACCATCGTTCAGCGATGTAACACAAGGACCGGGCGAGACGTACACCTACTGAACGGGCGCCGCGCGCGATGGCGCGCGTGCCACACCACGCCCGCAGTGGCCGGAACCGAGGGATGAGGACCGTGTCGGACTTGCAAGCGATTGGTCAGGCCGCCAGCGCCTACCTGACCACCAAGCACACCGCACGCGAGCGCGCGTTGCCCAAGTCGCGCTCGGCCATCCGCCTGTGCGCCAACGCGATCCGCGCCGCGCACCGCGACGAGTTCGACACGGTCAACCACAACATCGCCGAGGCTGGCCATCTCTTGCACGACATGGCGCGTGACCTCAGCGACCACCTCGACATCTTCTATGCTGGCTTCGTGGCCGATGCGCAGAAGGAGTACGCTGAGGCGGCGCTGACCGCTTCGCTCATCCAGCGCCGCCCGCTGCCCACGCCGCAGGATCTCGGCATCGAGTGGGCGCCCTATCTGAACGGGCTTGGCGAGGCGACTGGCGAGCTGCGCCGCTACCTGCTCGACCGCATGCGCCAGGGCAAGCTTGACGGCTGCGAAGACATCCTGCGCGACATGGATGAGATTTACGGTCTGCTCATCACGCTCGACTTCCCCGACGCCATCACCGGCAACCTGCGCCGCACCACCGACGCGACGCGCGGCATCCTGGAGAAGACGCGCGGCGACCTCACGCTGGGCGTCACGCAGACACGCTTCACCGAGGCGCTGGCCCAGGTCGAAGAAGACCTGCGCCACTGGAACCGCCTGACCGATCGCTAGCGGCGGCGTCGCGATCTTCACCCCTCGCTCCGAGCCACCTGGCCGAAACACTCCGAGCTGCCAGCCCGTTGTAGAATGCGACGTGATCGTATTTGTAACGGCCTGGTCGCAGATGCTGCGCGCGACGTGTCAGGCCCATCATCACTCGCGCCAAGCGAGAGGAGCGCCCCGCGATGAACCAGAGCGCGCAGCCAGGAGCCGAGTCGTCGTCACAGGTCGGGGCCGCCAAAGCGGCCACAGCCGCGCCACCCCGCGCCGCTCATCCCCAGTGGTGGTCGCCGCCCGAGCTATGGGCGGCATTGACCGCTCCGGCAGAGGCGCGCCTCTCGCGCTCGGAGCCGCTGAGCGCCGAGTTGCTGCCGACCGTCGCGCCAGCGGTGATCTGCGCCATTGCCCTGCTCATCGCCCAGGGCGCGCCCATCCATTGGCTGGTCGCGACCAGCGAGCTGTTCGCTGCCGTGTTCGCGCTGGCGGGCATCGCCGCGTTCTTCCAGGCGCGCCATACGCCCGTCGAGCAGGCGTCTCTTCGCCGCTCCGCGATGACGCTGGGCGGCGCCTGGCTGGTGGCGGCGGCGGTGTGCGCGCTGCCGATGCTGCTGAGCGGGATGCCGGCGGCGCTACTGGCGCTGGCGCTGGTCGCCATCGCCGCTCTGCTCTATGGCGCCGATGTCGTGCGGCCACGCATCGCCCCGCTGGATGAGTTGCTCACGCCGCTCTGCCTGGGACCAGGACTCTTCGCGCTGACGATCGTGGCGCAGGGCCAGCGATTCACGCGCGCCGACTGGCTGGTGGTGGGCGCGCTGGGAGGCATGGCGTTTGCGGTCATCGTCGGGTTGCGCATGCGCGCGGTGGTTCCGGCGGATGACCAGAAGGCGCACGCTGGGCGCTCGTTGGCGACACTATTCGGAGCGCGCGTGGCCTGCGCGCTGATCGCCATCGCGCTGATCGCCAGCTACGCGCTGATCGTGGCGATTGCCGTACCGCGCGGCGGCTGGCCGGGGGCGCTGCTGGCGCTCACCTCGGCGCCGCTGGCGCTGGTCGGGTTCTCCGGCCTTGCCGTCAGCTCCTACCTGCCCGCCCGGAAGAGCGCCGCTCGCCAGCTCATGCGCGCGTATCTCTGGTTCGGGCTGGCGCTGGCCGTCGGGCTGGCGCTCACGCTCGTTGCGCAGCAGATCATCCAGGCAATGACACAGACGCTCGGCGGCTAGCGAGCGAGGCGCTAATGACATTTCATTTGTTGATGGGGCGGTCGTCCAGGCGCGAGGAGACGAGCGGGTAAACCCGCAGGCTAGATGGCGTTCCGCCGCAAAGCCCGCCTCCGCGGGCTGGGAACGAAATGCCGTGACCCAGCCTGCGAAGGCAGGCTTTGCGGCCCGCAGGTCACCCAGCCTGCGGCTTCAGCCGCCCGTATCCCTGAGAGGTAGAGCAATGCCAACCGCCAGACTGGCCTCGGTCGCGTTGCTGGCGATCCGCACCCAGCGCATCGCGCTCTGTCTGGCGCCGCCATCGCGCTGGCAGGATCTCTATGGCCTGGGCACGGCGCGGCTGGAGCTTCCCGGCGCAGCGCACGCCCTCAGCGCGGACCCGCTGGCCGAGGCGCTGGCGCTGGCCCCATCTGTCTTGGGCTGCCCCGCCGCTCCGCTGCCGACGCGCTGGACGTATGGCCCTTCGCCGCGCCACGCCGTGGATCGCGTCGCCGCCGATGACCCCGCGACCGCGCCCGTGCTGCGCTTCGAGCGGATGCTGCCCCGCGAGGCGCGAGCGGCGGACGAGGGTGCGAGCGACGCCGCGCCGCTGCCAGAGTTGATCGCCATCGCGGTCTATCGCGCGGCGCTGGATGGCGTGATCCATCTCGATCCACAGATGGTCGGCGCGCTCATCTGGGCGCCGGTGGAGGCGCTGCGCGCGCTGACGCCGGGCATGCGCCTGGGCGAGGCGCGGGCGCTGGGCGGCGTGGAGGTGGAGGCGGCGCCAGCCACGCCGCTGCCCGATGATCTGCTGCTCTATCTGCCCTCGGACTACGGCGAGCGCCACCTGACGCGCCTCGCCGCGA
>JAICVT010000326.1 GCA_025935235.1 Ktedonobacterales bacterium
GCCGCTGACGCGCATCCCGGTAGATCCGCGCGGCAGTGGCGTTGACCATTTCATCCCTGGCCTGGCCGTGGACCGCTCGACCTCGGGTAGCACAGCGCACCTCGCGCTGGCCTACTATTACTATCCCAACGCCAACTGCACGTCGGCGACGTGCCAGCTCGACATGGGGTTCACGACGTCCACTGACGGCGGGGCGACCTGGAGCGCGCCCACGCAGCTGGCTGGCCCGATGTCGCTGGGCTGGCTGCCGAATACGACGCAGGGGACGATGGTGGGCGACTACATCTCCACCTCCTTCTCTGGTGGGCAGGCCTTCCCAGAGTTCGCGGTGGCGAACGCGCCAACTGGTGGCGTCTTTGACGAGGCGACCTATACGATCAGTGGTGGATTGAGCGCCAGCGCTGGCGCTGTCGCCGCGAGCGACACAACCAACGCCGCGACCAACGCCGTACCAACATCGGGTAGCCTGACCGCGCAATGAGCTGCGTAACGCACTGAGATGAGCGGACACGGGCGACATGCGCGCGGGGGAGGTGGGTACACCACGTACCTGCCTCCCCCGCAGTGTGCCTGGGTGATGCGGGCGCCAAGTTGAGGTTGGACTTCCCCTCACAGCCCGCTTTACACTCCGCGCTGGCCGCAGGCGACGTAGAAGGGCAGCGCGCCACCGCCGCGCTTGTTGGCGAACTCCTGCTCGGTCAGCGCGAAGAGACGGTCGTACTCCGGTTCGGGCAGCACACCCGCCGCGATCACCCCAGCGCGCAGCGCCCGCCCCACAGCCAGGCAGTCGGTGGCGGAGGCGCGGCCAATTCGCCCGCCCCAGTCGCCCATCGGGAAGTTGAGCTGCTGCTGCCGCACGTTGGCGAAGCCACCCGCGCTGAGCCTCTGTCCGATGGTGTGACCCAGCGCGAAATCAACGCCGCGCCGCTGCAGGAACTCGATCCAGCTTCCCCACAGGCCCATCAGCCCGGGGCCGCCGCGCTCTGGCACGCCGCACTCGGCCAGCTCGACCCAGCCGCCGGGGCGTGTCACGCGCGCCAACTCGGCGATGACGCCAGGCCAGCGATCCATAGGGATGGCGGTGATGAGCAGCCGCTGATGCACGAAGTCGAAGCTGGCGTCAGGGAAAGGCAGCCCCTCCAGGATGTTGCCCGTGGCGAAGCTGTAGTTGATGGGGCGCACATCCAGCCCGTGGCCCAGCACCTGCGCGTCGTCCACTGCGGGCGGCACGAGGTCCACGCCGACTACCTGCGCGGCGGGGAAGAGCGTCGCCGCCTCCATTGACCAGCGCCCAGAGCCGGAGCCGACATCGAGAATAGCGCGCGGCGCGCTGATGGGGGCGATGAAGTTGCCGCCAAAGCCCGTGCGCAAGAGATAGTGCTGGAAGTCGAGCCGGTTGATCTCGCTCATGTCCTTAGGGAGCGGATAGGGGACCGCGACGAGGTGACGACGCCCGCCAAAGAGGCGGAAGCGCTTGTCTTCGCCCGGCTCATCCAGCACGACGGTCGGACGCCGCATTCGGCTGAACAATGTGACCATGTTGGGGATTCCCTCCTTGCGCGCTCACTCGCGCCCTGCTCAAATCATCCTGCGCATGCCGCGCCTGCCACGCGCGTGCGGCAAGCCATCAGCATGGCACGCCAATGGTAGCATAAGCGGGCGGTGAAAGGAAAGGGCTGGCTGGCTGCCTGATGGCGCGAAGAAGCCGCCACGGATAGCTCAACGCTGAGCTATCCGTGGCGGCTGGGAGCGGAACGCCAGGCGACTGTGCGCCTAGGGTTGCGTCGCCCTGGTGGAGTCGTCGTAGCCCTGGTCGGTCAGTTCACCCTGTCCACTCTGGTCGCTGCCCATGCCCTGAAGGCGGTCATCGCTCGTGGCGCCCTGCGACCCCAATCCCTGATTGGTCGTGTCGTAAGCCTCGGGATTGATGCCATCGCCGACAACACCCTGGTTCATGTTCTGATCGCCGACGCCCTGGTTCATGCCCTGTTGCAGGTTCTGGCCCGCTGCCGTCGCGTCGGGGCCGCCCGCGACGCCGCCCGCCATGCTCTGCTGCGTGGGATCATAGCTGGCGTCGGTGCTGGCGTCGGTCGCGGAGCTGCCCGCGATGCCACTGGCCCCGGCGCCTGTGCTCGATGGCTGGCCGACGACGCCAGTCCTCCCAGAGCTAGCGCCAGATGGCTCGCCTACCAGCCCCTCATAGCTGGTGTCGCCACTCGTGTCCCCGTTGGCGCCGCTGGCGCGACGATCCACCGCATCCTGCGCTGTGTCGCGGACGTCGCCCTCGTTGGCGGCTGGGTAGTTCGGATCGTTCGGATCGTACTGTCCGCTGGAATCCATGACTGCGTCTCCCTCATTGTGCTGGTGATCGCCTTCGCGCATGCGCCGCCCACGCGCGTCCATCTCCGGTGATGGTGTGGCATCCGGGCGCCTGGCGGCTTTGGCGCAGATTTGGCGCCAGAAACGGTCAGGCGTCGTGGAGTCGCGATCATAGCGCGCGAGGTGGCGCGAGTTGTGGTACATCGAGTGCGAAACGCTGCGTGTCACACCACGACGCGCTATACTGGGAGCGGCGCGGGCGCGTGGCCGAGCGCGCGGAGGATCGCGGTGGAACGCGATGAGGCATTCTGGATGAAGGTGATATGCACATCCTGCCGGGCATGACGCAATTCGCGTGGCATTTCCTGCATATCTACGGCATGTGGGCGCTCTTCATCCTGCTGTTGGTGGAGGAAGCGGGCGTGCCGCTTCCCGCGCCGGGCGATACGTTCATCGCGCTGGTGGGCGCGCAGCCGCACCGCACGCTGGCGACCACCGTCGAGACGCTGGCTCTCTGCACGCTGGCCGTCTTCCTCGGCTCCTCGATCCTGTATTGGGTGATGCGGCTGGGCGGCCGCTCGTTCCTCAACCGCTATGGCCGCTACATGCGCCTGAACCAGCAGCGGCTGGATCGCATCGAGAGCTGGATCGTCCGGCGCGGACCGTTGGCCATCATCCTGGGGCGGTTGATCCCTGGCCTGCGCATCCCGACGACGGTGATGTGCGGCCTCTCTAATGTGCGCTACCGCGTCTTCGCGCCCTCCACGGCGCTGGCCGGGCTGATCTGGTCGGCGCTCTACTACCTGGTGGGCGCTCTCCTGCAGCGACGTGTGGGCCTGCTGACCTCGTATATCACTGGCCTGGCCGATACCGTGGGCGACAGCACGATCCTGACGATTCTGGCCGTCGCGCTGCTGCTAGCGTTGCTGCTCGGCGGTTGGGGGCTGTTCCACCGCTGGCGCATGCGCCAGATGAGACGCGCCCAGACCGCGCGACAGGCGAGCGGACAGGCGAGCGGACAGGCGAGCGGACAGACGAGCGGGCAGACGTCCGCGCAGGCCGAGGTGGGTGCAGAGCGGTAAGCCCCCACCGCTCCCCCGCGACGCGGGAGAGGGGAGCCAGCGGCGCGGAATGCCCTACAGATCCGCTCCCGGCCTCGCGGGGAGAAGTGGGTCGTTGCTTCGCTACGGATAGATGCCGCGCACGTCTGTGGAGTCGGCGATGCGCTGGATGGCGAGCATTTGCGCCGCCATGCGCTGATCTACCTCATGCTGGCGAGCCGTGCGCTGCACCGCCGCGTAGGCCAGATCCATCACGCGGTCGAGTTTTAGCTCGATCTCCTCTTCATCCCAGAAGAAGCTCTGGAGGTCTTGCACCCACTCGAAGTAGCTGACCGCGACGCCGCCCGCGTTCGCCAGGATGTCGGGAACGACCGGGATGCCGCGCGCCCGCAGCGTCTCATCGGCGGCTGGCGTCGTCGGACCGTTGGCCGCCTCCACCACCAGCCGCGTCTGGAGGCGCCCGGCGTTCTCGCTGGTCAGTTGATTTTCGCGGGCGGCGGGGATCAGCACATCGCACTCTACCTCCAGCGTCTCGGCGCCGCTCAGCTCGCGCTGCGCCCCCGCGAAGCCGCTGACCTTGCCCGTCGCGCGCTTGTGCCGCAGCAGCGCTGGGATGTCTAGCCCGTCGCGGTGGTAGACGCCGCCGCTGGTGTCACTGACGGCCACCACGCGCACGTCCTCCCCGCGCAAATATTCCGCGACGATGCCGCCGACATGCCCGAAGCCCTGCACAGCCACCGCCGCGCCCTTGAGCGCGATATGGGCGTCCTCCGCCGCGCGCCGCAGCGCCATCATCACGCTGCGGGCGGGAGCCTCGTTGCGTCCCTCGCTGCCGCCGATGGCTAGCGGCTTGCCCGTCACCACGGCAGGCACGGAGTAGCCCTGGTGCATCGAGTAGGTATCCATAATCCACGCCATGATCTGCGCGTCGGTATTGATGTCGGGCGCGGGGATGTCGCTGTTGGGGCCGATCAGGATCGAGACCTCGGTGGCGTAGCGGCGCGTCAGGCGCTCCAGTTCGCGCGCGCTCAACGTATGCGGATCAACCACCACGCCGCCTTTCGCGCCCCCGAAGGGGATATCCATCACCGCGCACTTCCAGGTCATCCACATCGCCAGCGCGCGTGTGTCGTCGAGCGTCAGGTCGTCGGTGTAGCGCACGCCGCCCTTAGCGGGGCCGCGCGTGATATTGTGCTGCACGCGATAGCCGGTAAACATGCGAATGTCGCCATCGTCCATGCGCACGGGGAAGTTGACGATCAGCTCGCGCTCGGCCATGCGCAGCGCCGCGCGCACATTGCGGCTGAGGCTGAGGCGATCCGCCGCTGCGTCGAATTGCCCCAGAGCCGTCGTCCAGAGGTTGGGCTGTCCCTTGCCCGATGGATGGTCGCCCATACGCCGCTGCCTCCTCGCCGCTATGCCAGTTGGCCGGACGCGCTCACGCCTGGCCGAGCTTGCTCTGCAGCAGGGGAATCACGACATCGGGGCGCGCGCGCCCCTTTGTGCGCTTCATCACCTGCCCCATAAGGAACTGCACCGCCGAAGCCTTGCCGGAGTGGAAGTCCTCCACGGCCTTCGGGTTCTCGGCGATCACCGACTCCACAATTGACTCCAGCTCGCCCGTATCGCTCAGTTGCGAGA
>JAICVT010000204.1 GCA_025935235.1 Ktedonobacterales bacterium
CTGCCCGCCGTGAACGTCCCGCCACATGACCCGACGGTCAGCGCGCCATTGACCACCTCGGCGCATGGCGCGCTGGGCGCGGGCGTCGGCGTGGGAGTCGAAGGCGTCGTGGGCGTGGGCGGAACGGGCGTTGGCGTCGGCATGACGGCGCCCAGCGACGTCACCAGCACGTTATCCAGCTCAGAGGTGGCCGACGTGCTGAAGGCGATCTGGCCGCTGCTGAGGGTCGAATCTTTGACCGTGGCGACGGTGGATCCGTTGATGGCAGCGCTAATGGTCGAGCCGTTGACCGTCAGCGCCAGCGTGTAGAACTGGTTGGCGTAGGGGAAGGACCCCTGGGCGAAGGTCGTCCAGGTTCCGCCGCTGCGCATGCCCAGATACCACTCGCTGTCGTTCTTGAGCAGGAGCGAGTAGTGGTTGTTGTCGTCGGTGTAGCGCGCCATGATGTCGCTGGTCTGGCTCAGGTCGTTGGCGCCCGGCTTCACGCTCGCCTGGACCGTGTAATCCGTCCAGGCGGATGATCCCGCCTTGATGGTGTAGAGCTGCGAGGTGTCAGGATCGCCCTGCTGCAAGACGGCGCCGCCATCCGGCTGCACGGTCCAGTAGGCGCCATTCACCACCGTCCAGCCGCGCGGCGGCGCGCCCAGCGTGTCGGTCTCGAAGTTGTCGGCGAAGAGCGTGCCGGATGGTGGAGGAGACGGCGATGCGGTCGGCGATGCGGTCTGCGATGGCGTGGCCGTAGACGTGGGCGGCGCGGTCGCGGTGGCGGTGGCGGTGGCCGTCGCGGTCGGCGACGGGCTGGCCGTCGCGGTGGCCGTCGGCGATGGGGTTGGCGTCGGCGAGGAGGCCGAGAACATAGCCGCCATCGGCGTCGCGTTGGCGTCGTTGCTGGTCAGCGAGCCCAGGCCCAGCGCCTGCTCAGTCGTCTTGAGCAGGCTGTAGTGGGTATAGGCAGTTCCATCTTGCGTCCCCGGCGTGATGCCAGAGCCGAGAAAGATTGTCACGACCTGGTTGGGCACGTCGTTGTTGTCGTCCTCATCCCAGGTGATGACCAGCAGCGAGCGCTGCTGCGTGAAGGCGGGCGAGTTGAGGATGGTCGGCACATTGGCCTTCAGCCAGGCGTCGCCGTCCGCGATGGTTCCGTCGTGCATGTCGTCAATCAGGTTCGGCGTGATAAACACATAGTTCGGCGTCTTGCTGGCGCTGCTCAGGTCACTCGACAGCTTGGAATACGGCACATCGTTGGTCGCGCAGCTCGGCAGGTTAGTGAAGTAGGCGAACGGATTGTGCCGCACCGCATACTCGCCCGCATCGCTCTGCGCGCAGTTGGACGGCATGCTCTCTTCATACGCCTTCCAGGTCTTGCCTGCGGCGAGCGTCGCCCCGGCGATATTGGGGCCGCTGACCGAGCAGGAGCTGGGGTCGCAGTCCGTCGAGATGCCGAGCGTGCTGCCCGCCGTCAGTGCGATGTAGTTGGGCAGGCTGGGGTGCGTGACCGCATCGTAGTTCGTGGCCAGCGCGCCGCTGGGGATCAGGGTGTTGTTGATGTAGGGCGCGTCGGCGGTATCCCCGATGATCTCACTGTAGGTGTGATTCTCCATCACGATGGTGAAAACATGATCGAGCTGCGGCACACTGGTCGCCGGAGTGGCGCTGGCTCCCCCGGTCTGCAATGACGAGAGACCGACCCACCGCCCAGCGGCTGGCGCCCCGGCGCGCGCGCTGGGCGCGCTGGCCGCGTTGGCGCGCGAGGCAGCGCTGGCGTGGCCAAGCAGCGCGGCGAGGACAACCTGCGCCAGCAGCCCAATCGCCACCAGCAGGATGACGCCTGAGCGGACGCCTGAGCGACTGTAGCGGCTGACGGCTGAGGCCGCTGGAGGTGTGGACGCCCAGAGGACAGCATTGCGGGACAGACGCGAGGCAGAACCCGTGCGGATCCGCCTTCGGAGCCGAAGACAGCGGCGCAGAAAGAGCGACACCGGGAGACCTCCTCCACCGCCGCGCGACGCCAGTGTGTGGATTCAGGCGTACGCGGGGTGATAGCGCTTGGCGTCCAGCAGGTCAGGAGCGCGCTACGCGGGAAACACGCGCTCCATTGGACGCCGATAGAGTCGTCCTGGACACGACGCAGGCCGTGATCCTTCAAGCCGAAGAGACAAACGGGCGTGTGCAAGCACGCGGGGCGCCACCGAACGAATCGGAACGAATCGGAACGAATCGGGCGGCGTCGCGGCTCGAACCCCTATAGCCAATATGAGGGGGTCATGTTACACAGGAAGGCAATGCACAGGTACCATAGTCACACGCATCGCGCTCATCGGTGAGTGATGGCCCGCGACGCTCCGACCAATTCCGCTGTGTTGACTCGATGTTCGGCATGTCGTGTGCTTGCGCCGCCCGCTCCACTCACCGGGGGGCGACGCGCACATCGCCGTCGCGACATCGCGCACAGCTTATCTGCCCTGGCCGTGGGCAGAGAAAGTGGCTATCGCATGGAGAATGATCTGCGCACAAACCTGTCTGACCATACTGGCGCGTCTTGCGCTGGCGGGCGGCTGTCCCCGCGCCGCCTCGCGCTGAGCGGTCTGCGCGGCGCGCTCTCCGCGCCCGCTGCGCAAGCCGCAAAAGGCGGCGCGCTGCTGGCGCTGGCCGTGTCGCTGGTGGCCGCGCTCAGCAGCCCGGCGCCCAGTATGGCGCTGGCCCACGGGCTTGGCCGTTCGGCCACCACCTCCTCCACGGCGCCGCTCTTGCCCGGCGAGACGCTGTGGAACGGCGTTCCGTCGTACCTGTTCGGGAACAATGAGCCGTATGCGTGGGTAGGAAACAACCTCGATACTACCCCATCCATCCAGGCAACGCTGAAGAGCCAGCATCTGCCGCTGGTGCGCGTCTGGTTCGAGCAGTATAGCGAGACCGACGGCTCACTCGAACCAGATTCCTATCAGGAGTTGCAGTACAAAGCGGTCTCCAGCACGGGCGCGACCTGCTTCGCCAACCTGCTCGATAGCAACAGCATGGCCTTCGATCTGCACATGGTCAGCCTATTCAAGGGCCGCTGCGAGCTATACGAGATCGGCAACGAGCCAGATAGCGATTCCAGTATGACGCCGCAGTCCTACCTCAACTTCTGGAACAGCTTTGTCCCGCAGGCCCGCGCCATAGACCCGAACGCCAGGTTCGGCGGCCCGGCGACCACGGTGCCGCTGGGCTACGACTGCTCGTGGGACAGCAGCGGCAACCAGAACTGCTTCACGGAGAAGTGGCTGCAAGGGACGGTCGCCAGCGGGGTCGCGCCCGATTTTGTGACCTTCCACTGGTACACCTGCTGGGATGAGAACGCCACCGACTGCATGGCCCGCGCGCACACCATCGGCACAATCGGCGATTCGACCATCGCGCTGGTCAACAAGTATTACCCGAACAAGCACATTCCTGTCGGCCTGACGGAGTGGAACGCCAACGCGGGTACGCCGTCGTACCAGTTCGACGACACCTGGATGACCCAATATGAGCAGGCGTCGCTGACCGCTCTGGAGCAGAGCAACCTGTCGTTCGCCACGCAGTTCAACCTGGCGTCATGCTCAGGCTACGGCTCGCTGGATATGTTCAACGTCTGCACCGGCTCCTCCGATGGCAGTCCGCGCCCGTATGAGGGCGTCTGGGCGGCTGAGGTGGCGCGCGAGATGAGCGGTGGCGTCAGCGCGCCCTCGCCTACCTCGCCAGGCGCCACGCCCACGCCGTCATCGTCCCCCACCGGCGGATCGTCCGCCACGCCGACGCCGTCGGCGACCAGCGCGCCGTCTACGCCCACTAGCTCAACCGGCTCAACCGGCTCGTCTGGTTCGCCGCTCTTCAGCGACACCTTCCAGACGGCCACGCCCGGCGGCGCGCCGCTCGGCTGGACGGCGGAGAGCGGCCACTGGACCATCCAGCAGGATGGCACGGTCAACGGTGGGCTGCCGAATCTGGCGCTGGCGCAGGGCGATCCCTCGACCGCAAGCCAGTATATTGTCACGGCTGGCTCGTCGTCGTGGACGGATTACACGGTCCAGGCGAGCGTCAAACCCGGCTCCAACGATCTGAGCCAGACCACCGATATCATGGCGCGCTATACCGATAGCGACAACCACTACTCGCTGCTCTTCAAGAACAACAGCGAGTGGTATCTGGGCAAGCGCAGCGGCGGAACCTGGACGACCTTCGCCCAGGGTGTGTACCCGTACAGCAGTCAGTTCTATACGCTGGCGCTGACGGTCAACGGCTCGACCATCAGCGGCGCGATCAATGGCAAAGTCGTCGCGACGGCCACCGATCAGTCGCTCGCCAGCGGCCAGATCGGCTTCCTGACCAGCGCCGAGAGCGAGCTGGACAACGTGGTCGTGTCGGCGCCTGGCTCGACGACCTCGGCGCCTGGCTCGGCGCCTGGCTCGACGCCTGTTCCCTCCACACCCACGCCGACCGCGACCACCGCCGCCTGCGCGGAAGTGGTCAACGGCGTGCTGACCGTCGGTACCTGCACGGGAACCTTCGCGGCGGGCAGCGGCGGCAGCGGGACGATCTGCGTGGAGCAGGCCAACGGCGTGATGACGCAGGGGCGGTGTTCAGGAACCTTTAGCGCCAACTCGTGACAACCACAGTCTGAACCGGCGCCACACGACGCACACGGCGCAGCGGCGACTCACCTCTCGCGGGCGGGCCGCCGCTGCGTCATGCGATGTGTCGCTCAGTTGTGGCGGAAGGCGGAGCCGATCACCCAGCCGAGCCAGCCGAGCAGCGCGAAGAGCGCGAACGCGAAGAGCAGCGTCTGCGTGTGCGCTGGGTCCAGCCAGAAGGGCGGGCCAAAGTGGCTGGTGGGATAGGGAACGGCGGGCTGCGTGGCGGTGGCGGGCGTGGGCGGAACGATGGTGTTGGTCGGGGCCAGCAGCGTGGCGCCGGTAATGAGCAGCGCGGGCAGGATGGGGAGGGTGGCAAGCGCCACGCCGAGCTGCCACTCGTCGCAGAGCGCGCCAATGACGAGCGGCGCCACCAGCATCACCACGCCGAGGATGATCGCGAAGGTGGGCGTCACGGGTTGCGCGGCGGTTCCGCAGGCGCTGGTGCAGCCATAGAGGCCGCCACCCGTCCCGAACGAGGAGACCGCGAGCGCCAGCAGCGCCGCCTGAATGATCGCGACCACGAGCGCGGCCGGAGGCGCGCCTCCAGGTCGCTTGACATGCAAGCGCATGGACCAGTGATCTTTCGCGCGTGGCTGGGCAGAGAATGATGTCATGGACGCCTCCCTCACCAGGGCGCTCTAGTGGGTGGGCGTCCTGGACATAAGCGACGCATTCGTTACGGCAAGTATGCGGCGCAGGGAGGGTCTTGGTCAATTGTCGCTATCCGTGTAGGGCATCTGCGCTAGGAGAGATGGAAGCGAGACAACCTGCCTGTGTTGGGGCGTAAGGAGTGGGAGCATAGCGGTCGGTGAGTTGCAGGAGGGCTGTCGTCAACGCGAGTCCATTGCAATTTGAAGGGAGAGCAGAGATCGGCGTCGTCGACCTCAATGACCCAAGCGGAATTGATATCACCTGGGAGTCGCGGGAATGACAAGGTGTAGCAAGGGAAGGCTCTGGGTGACGATAGCTACACCGATGGCGCCTAGCTGACCAATGACGCCTTTTGTCTTTAGCGCCGCATCCAATGTCTCCTGAAATTCCCTCAATTGCTCGAAGTTCCTTTCGACTCTCGACGTTGGTTCGTGCTGCATCAAGGACTCGGCGGCAATATCCGCGTCATCTGAGAGAGTATTCCCAGCGTTATAGTAGGCCCTTCCAATCGCCGTCGCCAAACATTGTTGTGATCTTGTGATGAGTTGGCTAGTGAGTGCAACTGGTGTGAGAACCGACGCTAGGCCAACGACAGTCAACGTTATCGTTACTGCGATGATAAGAGGATCTCGGTCGCCGCCGGTAGCAAACAGCGCAATCGTAACTCCCACCGCGTAATAGAGTCCCCCTACCAGAAAAAACTGGACAACGCGGTTCATCCGGAGCGCTACGTGCGCAGGAACAGAAATCACATCCCACTTCCGGATTGCCAGCATTAGAGATGGCAGGCCTATCAAGGTAGCGTACGTAATGGGGACGACGACCACCATACTGGCAATAGTGAGCAGATCGGAGATTATCATCTTCAGCGCCAGCCCTGGCCCAGAGAACCATGCAGGCGAGAACGGGTACGGAAACTGTGCGGTATAGAGGGCGGGCAGGCTTCCTGGGATAAAGTCCATCGCAGCGATGA
The DNA here is from genome assembly GCA_025935235.1 of Ktedonobacterales bacterium. Taxonomy (GTDB): domain Bacteria; phylum Chloroflexota; class Ktedonobacteria; order Ktedonobacterales; family JADMIN01; genus JAKAIY01. Next base: position 6,280 of record JAICVT010000204.1, read on the forward strand.
AAGCGCACCCGATGGCGATGGCTACCACTGTAAGCGGCACGACGATGCTAATGTTTGTAGCTCGCTGTCCGATTGTATTCAACGTTTTCGCATACTCTTCATCCGACACTGTGAACACGTCCCGCACATGAACGCTGATTGGGATGAGCTGTTCCGTAACCGAGCGCCAACGATCAAGGAAGAACATAAACGAGAAAACTACGAAGTAGGTACCTGGCGAAGTGGCATATGCATGGAGGAACCCTATGGGAATCGCGAGCAACAGCCCTATCACGAACAGCAGGCCACCACACGCAATAGCAACGGCTATGCGGCGGAAGGGGCGATGCCTGGACACACCCAGCGCATCGTACAGGTAATCAACCAGTGTCCGCATGGTACGTGGATTTGGGGTGTAGTGTGCAGGATTCAACCGCACGAGGCGCTGCGCCGAATCGATATGTGCCATGCCCCTCCACTCTCCGTTAGTGTTCCAATGCGCCATCCATTCGTTACGCATTCGTAGGTTTGTGCTCAGCTGGTTGGCGCGTAGAATAGCAGATGGATTGCGTTAGAGCAACCTGATCGACCACATCCTAGCGAGCTACTTATGGGTTTCTGTGCGCGGCAAGGTAATGTCGGAGAAGGATAAAAAGTTCGGTCTCGTGGAACTGAAGGAAGCTGGGGTCAGCGCTATCAGCAGCAAACTGGGTATCGCTCACGCGATACAGCGTTGATCCAGAGTGGAGCGACGGGGGCAGGGCACGAGTTGATCTGCGCCTCAAATGTATTCGATGTGGCGGAAGGCTGCCGCCTGGTTGGCTTGCAGTCACTTAATCTTTGAGGCGGAGGGAGTGGGATTCGAACCCACGAGGCTTGCACCTAGCGATTTTCAAGACCGCCGCAATCGTCCACTCTGCCATCCCTCCGCCGCACAGTATAGCATACCGCTCAGCGAGCGCACAGGCGTCGCTCGCTTACGCGACCCATCCCCCGCCGACGAACGCTACGATGAAGATTGTGAGCAGTGGGAGCGAACAGATCAGGATCAGCCGATCAACCCACTGGCGCTGGCCCCAGACGCCCAGCAGCATGAAGAGCGGGAAGACGACGAGCATGAAGCGCATGTTCGACGCCAGCGCATACCAGTGATGCGATGGTGTCATCAGCACCACGGCGAGCGTCACCCAGGTGTAGGCAACATACGCCAGCGGCAGGCGTCGCCACATGGCGACCGAGAGCGCAATGAACACGATGGTAAAGGCGGCGTCCAGCAGGATGTGCGCCTGAAACGCATTGGGCGTCAGTCCCGCCTGCAACAGAGCGCCGCCAGCGCGGACGAAGCCAAAGCCAGGAAAGGTGAGCGTCCTGGCCCAGCTCGTCGCCAGTTCGCCTGAGATGGGCGAGGCCGCGCTGGGCGAGGCGCGCAGCGAGAGCGTGAACACGCCCAGCGCCAGCGCTGGCAGCGCCATGCCGCCCAGCAGCGGCGCCAGTCTCCGCGCCTCGCGCCATTGCCCCGTTCGAGCGTAGCGCGCGACATACTCCGCCAGCATCGCCGCGACCAGCAGGATGCCGAGCGGACGCGTGAGCTCGGCCAGCGCGGCGCACACCCCAGCCAGCAGCCAACGCTCCCGGCGCAGCGCGAGGAAGCTGGCGACGCTGAAGAGCAGGAACAGCGATTCAGTGTAGGGGACGATCAGGAAGAATGC
>JAICVT010000554.1 GCA_025935235.1 Ktedonobacterales bacterium
CAGGCGGCCCCGAATCATCGCCAGATCGTGCGCTTGCAGGAGTTCGAGCGCGAGGAGCGAGCGGCGCAGGCGACCGCCCGCTGAGCGCGCGTGGTCTCACCCCTGGCCCTCACCCACCGGGCGAGGGGAGTGGTCGTCGTCCGGGGGTTGAGCGGATGGGCCAATAACTCGACGCGCTGTGGCAGCAGAGGACGAGAGGGAGCGTGTGGCAAGACAGCGCAGGCTCACCTGGTCGCGACCGCGGAGCCAGTGGCGGGCAATCGTCCTGCTGGCGATGTTCGCCACGCTGGTGGCGGGCTGCTCGCCGCCGTTCTTTACCCCGCCGGTGAGCAATCCGGGCCTGCGCCCCGCGCCCGCCGGCAGTGACTGGCTACAGTTCGGCTTCGATGCGGCTCGCAGCGGCGTCAATCCTGATGACAAGGCGCTCTCCCCGGCGAATGTCGGCGCGCTGACGAAGTTATGGCAGGCGCGGCTGCCCGATGTGGCGGACTCCTCACCGATCTTGCTGCACGCGCTGCCGTTCTCCTCCGGCCCGCGCGATGTGCTCTACCTCACCACCCGCGATGGCCGCCTGCTGGCGCTTGACGCCGACGATGGCGCGCTGATCTGGAGCCAGCAGCCGCCCGGCCCCAAGGTCACCAACTCCTCGCCGGTGGCTGATCCCGCTCGCCACTATGTCTACGCCTATGGGCTGGACGGCGCGCTGCACCGCTACGACCCCATCACGGGACACGAGGCGACCGGGAATGGCTGGCCTGAGCCGATCACGAAGATGAACCAGACCGAGAAAGAAGGCTCGGCGCTCAATCTGGCCAACGGGCGCGTCTATGTGACGACTGGAGGCTACATCGGTGACGCACCGCCGTATCAGGGGCACGTCGTGACGATTGATCTGGCCAGCGGCGAGCAGCGCGTCTTCAATAGCCTCTGCTCCAATCTGGCCACCCTGCTGGCCGATCGCGACTGCGCCAGCCAGCAGTCGGGCATCTGGTCGCGCGGAGGCGCGGTGATAGACCCGGTGACGGGCGACATCTGGGCCGACACCGGTAACGGGCGCTACAACGCCAACCAGGGCGGCTACGACTACGGCGACAGCATCCTGCGGCTCAGCCCCGATGGCTCGACGCTGCTCGATTCCTTCACGCCTGCCAACTATCAGCAACTGGACGACACCGACGCCGACCTGGGCAGCTCGGCGCCCGCTCTGCTGCCGCGCATCGCCAACAGCGCGACACCGCTGCTGCTGGCGCAGGCGGGTAAAGACGGCCTGCTGCGCCTGCTCGATCGTCACGATCTGAGCGGGCAGGGTGGGCCGGGCCATCTCAACGGCGCGCTGCAGACGATCAATCTGGGCTGTGGCGTCTACACCCAGCCCGCCGTGTGGACGAATCCCGCCGATGGCGCGATCTGGCTCTTCGTCACCAGTGGCTGCGACATGCGCGCGTTCCAGGCGCGCACCGACGCCAGCGGCGCGACGCGGCTGGCGCAGGTCTGGCGCGATGCGGGCGACTACACCTCGCCCGTCATCGCGGGCGGCATGCTCTTCGCGGCTGGCTCTGGCGCGCTGCGCGCGTTCGATCCAGCGACCGGGCGCACGCTGTGGGGCAGCGATCAGGCTAGCGCCAATGGCAGCATCGGCTCGATCCACTGGGAAAGCCCGATCGTGGTCGGCGGCGCGGTCTACATCGCCGACGAGAATGCCACCATCACCTGCTACGGCCTGCGGGGGTAGCAGGCTGGCGATTGAAATCGCGCCTGGGAGGCCCTTTTCAGGGTCGCGAAGTCCGCCTGCGCGGACTTGGGGGGTCACTTGTGACGCGCGCTCACTATTGGCGTATCCCCTGGTCTGGGTTCCCCTCCCTCGGAGGGGGGACAGGGGGAGAGGTTCCGCCTCGCCTGCATCAGATCGATCCCAAAAACCAGGGGAATGTCTCATGCATGATGATTCGCTGGCGCCGCTGGATGTGGAGGCGCTGAGGCGCGCACTGGTTGGCCTGCCACTGGGCGCCCGCGTGGTCTATCTGCCGGAGGTTGGCTCGACCAACACGCAGGCGAGCGAGCTGGCGCGGGGCGGCGCCGCCGAGGGGACGCTGGTGACG
>JAICVT010000062.1 GCA_025935235.1 Ktedonobacterales bacterium
CCCTACGTCGTCTCGGCGCGCGCCGCGCTGCGCGAGCGGCTGCCACGCTTCGCCAGCTACCACGAGAAAGCGGTCGAGATCGCCGCCGCGCTCTCGCAGGTGGACGGCGTCATCCTGAAGCCCAACCCGCCGCAGACGCACATGGCGCACGTCTATCTGCGCGGCGAGACAGAGGCGCTGCTGGACGCCAGCGTCGAGCTGGCCAGCGAGCAGGGCGTGGCGCTCTTCGCCTGGCTGCGGCCCGCGCCCATCCCCGGCTACGCCATGTTCGAGATGAGCGTCGGCGATGGCGCACTGGAGATGAGCGGCGAGGAGGTGGCGGGCTACTTCACGCGCGTCCTCGAGCGGGCGCGATAGCCCCCTCCCCAACCCCCCCCCGCCGAGGCGGGAGAGGGGCTTCATACTCGTCGTATCCCCAAGCTCTCGCTCTGGGGAAATGGCGCTACGAGAGTTCGCTCTCGTCCGCTTCGTCGGCCCCGCCGTCCGTGGACTGTCGGCTGGTCAGGATCTGCAGCGGGACAAGCTCGCTAAACAGGAAGCGGAACGTACCGAACGACTCCAGAATCCGCGGACCGTAGAGATAGAGGATCCAGCGCCAGTAGGGAGAGAGCGTTTTCTGCTGCCCGGATGACAGCTCCGCTCCCCGTCTGATGAAGTCATTCACCAGCGTCTCCATCATGGCGTTGGGCGCTGGCGCGACGGGCCGTACCGGCGTGAGCAGCGAGCTGTAGAAACGCGCCCACGGATTGTTGCGTCGCTGCCAATCGTCGGGGCGCTCGTCGGGCACAGCGGTTGGCGCGCGCCGCGCGAACGCCTCCGCGTAGCTCGCCGCGCTCAGCTGCGCCTGGCGCAACCCCAGCCCACCCGCTGTGACGGGCCAATAGAGCCAGGCCTCTGGCGGGTCCGCCGTCACCTCGGCGCCCACGAAGCGCTCGCGGATCATCGCGCGCAGCGTGGCGACGGCGTCGTCGCCAGAGCCAGAGCCAGAGCCAAAGAGCGTAGTCTGGCAGCGGGCATAGGCGTCGCGCACGCTCTCACGGTGCGCCTCGCCCATCGGAGCCGCGACGGCCAGCGACTGCTCGAGGCGCGCCAGCGCGGCGTTGTACTGCCGTATCCGCTCCAAGATCGAAGGCGCCTGCGCGATCTGCTGGCGCGCCCGCTCCAGCTCGCCCTCCAGACCCTCCGTGTCGGCTGTCCACTGGCCCTCCGCGTCGAGCGTCAGCAGCAGCCAGCGCGGCGCGCCCTGCGGCAGCTCCGGCGGCAGCGCTCCATCCCCAACGCAGACCGCGCCGCACTTCTCCGGATTGAGGGTCAGGCCGCACGCCGCGCAGAACGACCGCACCGCCTCCCACGCCTTGACAGCCTCCTCTGGCGAGGCCGCCAGCACGGTGATGTCGTCAATGAAGCGAATCACCTGGACACGCGCGGCGCGCTGCACGTACAGGTCCATCAGGCGCAGCGGCAGCTCGCCCAGCAGGTCGGAGAGCCGTCGGTGGTGCGGCACGCCAGCGTGCGCGATGCGCGTCTGCCCGCCGTCATCCATGCGCATGCGCAGGAAGCGGCGCATGACGCCCAGTTCGCGCTCGGTGAGGCCAAAGCGGCTCAGGATAGCGAGCAGCAGGTCATGGGGCAGCGTCGGATAGTAGTCTTTGAGGTCCACTTTGACGACGTAGAGCGGACGATCGGGGTGGGCGACACGCGCCAGCTCGACCTCAGCATGGATGAAGGTCAGCGCGGCGTCCAGGCTGCTCTCATCCACATGACGGACGTTGCTGTAGTCGCGCAGGCGTGTCAGGTCGCGCAGTTCGGCCTGCGGGGTCTGCCGCAGCGCGAAGATGGAGCCTGACTCGCCCCAATAGCGCAACTGCTCCGCCAACGGCGCATCCGGTCGCGGTTGCGAGCCAACCGCCGCGGGATCAGATGGATCCTCCCATATGTCCACTCCCTGGGTAAGACCCATCCCAACGCGTTGCCTGAAGCCGCGCCACACGTTCTCCAGGAGTTGGCCAGGGGCGCTCAGCTCGATTTGCCGCCGCAGTCGCAGCAGCGGCTCGTTTTCCGCCTCCTCCCAGAACGTGTGGAAGATGTATTGCCAGCGCTCGCCGAGCAATTCGAGCAGGCAGGTGGTCGGCAGATCCTCGTCGGTGAAGAGTCGCCACTTGGTGCGCACCCAACGCACACTGATTGGTACTCCCTGTTCCGGCCAATCCCACTCGTCCAGGTGGTCCAGCATGATCGTCAGCGCGTCCGACAGCTCCTTCTGCAGCGTCGGATTGCCCAGGAAGCGCTGCGCCTCCGCGCGCACGGATGCGGGGCGATAGATGTCCTTGGCGATCGCTTGCAGCAGAGCGCCCAGCTCAGAGGTGGGCGTGCCGTCGGGCGTGTAGTCCAGGTCAGAGGATGTGTGATAGGGAGCATCGTCAGCAGACTTGCGCAGCGTCCGCCGCGGCTCTGGGGAATCTAGCCCGGTGGCGGCGAACAGGTCGTCCAGGAAGCCCGCGTGGGGGCTGCCATCGTGCTCGGCGAGCGCCAGCCCCAGCAGCTCGCCCCTGACGGCGTCAGGCGCGCCAGGGGCGCCGCGACTGCCGCTGGCCGCCGTCCACTCCTCCAGCAGCGCCCCGAACAGGTAGACGATGTCGGCGCGCAGCCGCCCGCGGCTCAGCTCGCGCTGCAGCTCGGTCCGCCAGAACGCCAGCGTTTCAGGCGACGCCTGGCTGCCATCTCCTTCACCCAGGATCAGCTCCAGGTTGCTCACATCAGGATGCAGCGGCTGCTTGGCAAACTGCATGCCGCGCAGCCCGTCATAGAGCAGGCGCAGGCGCGATGCGTCGTCGTGGGCCTCCGCCACCTCGCTCGCCAGCCGGTCGTAGGCCGCGAGGGATGTGTCGCGCTGCTCGCGCAGTTCGCGAAACTTGACCTGAGTGATGAATAGCTCGCTGGGGCTGAACACCATTGCGCTCCCTTCTCATCCCTGCTCATCGCCTCCGCGCCAGCAGACGGCGCGACGCTCCTTGCTCACTTCTCTGGCAGGATACCAGAAGCGGCAATGGTCGTGGCTGGGAGTCTGCGCCCACCCCCTCGCCCTGTGGGAGCGGGGGCTGGGGGGCGAGGTCGCGCCTACTGTTGCGGCTGAGCGACGACGAAGTTGGTGAAGATCACCTCGCTGGTAGAGTCGGTGTCGTCGTTCACCACGCCCGTGCGACCAGTCGTGAACGTCGAGTCGGTAGCTGTGCCGAGCTGCGTGCCATTGGCATAGAAGGTGAACTGCGAGCCGACCACGACCACACGCAGATCGTTCGAGGCGCCGTCGCCCGTCTGGAGGGCGCTATTCGACTCAAACTGCTTGATGACCGTGCCGTTGTCGTTAGTCCACTTGACCAGGCCCCACTGCCCGTCGGGCGTGATCTCGAAGGTGTAGAAGTTGCCCGAGCTGGCGCGGCGCAGCACGATGCCGTAGCCCGTGTTTTGTCCCGTCTTGACCGCCTGCACTGTCACCCGGATGTCGGCATCGCTCGGCGCGACATCGGACGGGCTGAGGCAGGCATTGCCGCCGACGATGTGATAGCCATCTGACTTGAAGCTGCAGTCGCTGTCGTTCAGCCAGCCGTCGGGCGTGTCGGTGAAGGAGTCCTGGTAGATGACGTTGAGCGTCGGCGAGGGGGTCAGCTCCTGCGCCTGCGCCGTCAGGGTCGGGGCAACCGTCGTGAGGACGCTGGACGCGGCGCCCTGAAGGCGTGTCCCCAGGACGTAGAGGCCCGCCACGCACGCGACGACCAGCACGACGATCACGCCGACGACGATGCCGATGATCGCGCCGACACTGCGGCGTTTCTTCGGTGGTGTCCCAGGCCCGCCGGGGACGCCGGGCTGCGGCCCACCGGGATAGCCGGAGTATTGTGCGCCAGGGTAGCCCGGCTGCTGTGGTAGCTGCTGTGATGGGTAGCCCGGCTGGCCGTAGCCCGGCTGCGGCGGCGGATAACTCGGCTGGCCGTAGCCCGGCTGCGGCGAGTAACTCGGCGGCCCATACCCTGGCTGACCCGGCTGCTGCGGCGTCGGGTATTCTGGCTGCTGTGGATACTGGGGCTGCTGCGGATACTGCGGATACTGCGGATTGTACGGATTGTTGGGATCGGTAGGATCATAGCCTGACATATGCGCTCACTCCACCCGTTCTCGTGGCGATCAGGCGCCCGTTGCGCCGCCAGCCCGCCACCTGCCAAGTGTACCGTACACAGGCAAGCGCGAGATAAGCACTATGGCTGAACGCGCCGCCAACGCGCCGAATCGGGCCACCAGGAGGCCGCCGCGCGTCCTGTGGCCAGCGCCGCTCGTTCTGATTGGCGGATATACTGAAGCCACCTCTGGCGACCTCTGCTGTCAGCGAGATGGATGAGGAGCAAACCGATCAGCGCGCATGCCGATGACCGCCTCGTAGAGCGGGACCAAAGCCCGGTGCGGCAGCAATACCTCAGCGTCAAGCGCCAGTATCCCGATGCGGTGCTGTTCTTTCGCCTGGGCGACTTCTATGAGATGTTCGACGACGACGCCGAGCTGGTGGCGCGCGAGCTGGACCTGACACTGACCAGGCGCGACTTTGGGCGCGGCCAGCGCTCGCCGATGGCGGGCGTGCCGCACCATGCCGCCGACGGCTACATCGCCCGGCTGATCGGCAAGGGCTATCGCGTCGCGGTCTGCGAGCAGGTCAGCGATCCGGCGCTCTCGCGCGGGCTGGTGGAGCGCGAGGTGATCCGCGTCGTCACGCCGGGGACGGTGGTTGATCCAGCCATGCTGGCGGCCAAGCGCAACAACTATCTGGCCGCCGCCGTGCTGGGCCGCGACGCCGTTGGCATCGCCTATGTGGACATCACGACCGGCGAGTTTGCCTGCGCGCAGTTCGCCGCCGCTGATCCGGAGGCCGCGCTGGCGCAGGAGCTGAGCCGCGTGCAGCCCGCCGAGGCGCTGATCGAGGCGGCGCACCCCGCCCGCCTGGCGCCACGACCACACGCGCGCTGGCGCGCTGGCGCCGATGCGCTCGGCGAGCTGGCGGCGCGGGATGGCGCCCACGCCCCCGCCGCCGACGGCGCCGACGACGAGGAGGACGCGGAGCCCGCCGATCTCGCCAGCCGGCTCGACGCTAGCGAGCGGCTGGATGTCGTCATCACCCCCTATGACGCGCGCCACTTCCGCGAAGACATCGCCCGCGAGCGCCTGCTGGAGCGCTTCCACGTCGCCTCGCTGGAGGCCTTCGGCTGCGACGATCTGCCGCTCGCCATCCGCGCCGCCGGGGCCATCGTCGCCTATCTGAACGAGACACAGCGCGGCGCGCTGGCGCAGATCACCGGGCTGGAGACCTACAGCGTCAGCGGCTTCATGACGCTCGACGCCCACACCCGCCGCAATCTGGAGCTGTTCGAGAGCGGGCGCGGCGGTGGCGCGAAAGGCTCGCTGCTGAGCGTGCTGGACCTCACGCGCTCGCCGATGGGCGGGCGACTGCTGCGGCGCTGGCTGGGCGAGCCGCTGCTCGATCTGGAGCGTCTGCGGGAGCGCCAGGCAGCCGTGGCCGCCGCCAAAGAGGATGTGGCGCTGCGGGCGCGGCTGGCTCCGCTGCTTGGGCGCATCGGCGATCTGGAGCGGCTGATCAATCGCGCGCTGCAGCGGCTCGCCACGCCGCGCGATCTGGTGGCGCTGGCGGCGGGGCTGCGCGCGGTGGAAGAGGTCGCGGCGGGCGCCGAAGGTGTGGCGGATGGGCTGGCGCGGGTCTGCGCCGCCGTGCGCCCGCTGCCCGAGCTGCGCGCGCTGATCGCCGCCGCGCTGGTGGATGAGCCGCCGCTGTCGCTGGCCGAGGGCGGCTACATCCGCACCGGCTATCACGCCGAGCTGGATACCCTCACCGACGCCGCGCGCAATGGTCGCCAGTGGGTGGCCGATCTGGAGGCCAAGGAGCGCGAGCGCAGCGGCATTAGCAATCTGCGCGTTGGCTACAACAAGGTCTTCGGCTACTATCTGGAAGTCTCGAACTCGCAGCTCAGCCGGGTGCCAGCCGACTACATACGCAAGCAGACGCTCAGCACTGGCGAGCGCTTCATCACGCCCGATCTGAAGGAGTATGAGGCGCTGATCCTCAACGCGCACGAGAAGAGCGTCAAGCTGGAGCAGGAGCTCTTCGCTGCGCTGCGCACGGAGGTGGCGACGCAGTGGAGCGAGGCGACGCTGCGCACCGCTCGCGCGCTGGCCGAGCTGGATACGCTGCTGGCGCTGGGCGAGGTCGCCTCGCGCCGCAACTATTGCCGCCCAGAGCTGGACGAGAGCGACACGATCCACATCGTCGCGGGCCGCCATCCGGTGGTCGAGGCGACACAGCGCGGGGTCGAGTTCATCCCCAACGACGCCGAGATGTCCACCAGCGAGGCGCAGATCCTGCTGCTGACGGGGCCGAACATGGCGGGCAAGTCCACCTATCTGCGGCAAGTGGCGCTGATCACGCTGATGGCGCAGATCGGCTCGTTCGTGCCAGCCGAGTCGGCGCGCATCGGGCTGGTGGATCGCATCTTCACGCGCATCGGCGCGCAGGACGACCTCGCCACTGGCCAGAGCACCTTTATGGTCGAGATGGTCGAGACGGCGACCATCCTGCGCCACGCCACGCCGCGCAGCCTGGTGATTCTGGATGAGATCGGGCGCGGCACCAGCACCTATGACGGCCTCGCCATCGCCCGCGCGATCGTCGAATACCTGCACAACAACCGGCGCTGCGGGGCGCGCACGCTCTTCGCCACCCACTATCACGAACTGGTCGAGCTGGCGCGGGCGCTGCCCCGCGTGCGCGCCTACAACGTCGCCGTGACGGAGGAGGAGGGGCAGGTCGTCTTCCTGCGCAAGATCGTCCCCGGCGGCGCCGATAAGAGCTATGGCATCCACGTCGCGCAGCTCGCGGGCATCCCGCGCCAGGTAGTGCGCCGCGCCGAGGAGGCGCTGGAAGAGCTGGAGCGCACAGGCGATGCGCCGCGCCGCCGCCAGCGTATGCGCGACATGCGCGAGGCGCCCCCACCGCAGGCCATCCAGCTCACACTCTTCTCCGCCGAGCCAGACCCGCTGATCGAGGAGCTGAAGGCGCTGCCGATTGACGAGCTGACCCCGTTGGAAGCGATCAGCCGCCTCTACGAGCTGCAGCGGAGAGCCAGAGAGCGGTGACAGCGGGCGCCGGGTCGCGGCCAACAATGGCCGGCGCACGGCGCACGGCGCCCGGCGCGGACGGGGCGGGGCATAAATGCCCCGATGGGGTGGCCTTTCACGGCGCGCGTCTGCGTGCTCCGGCCATTGATGGCCGAGACCCGCGTCCCCGCGGCAGGGCGCCCGTTTCCGCATTGCCCGCTGCTTGTAAGACTGTCTATACTGTTGATACCATAACAGCAACTTGCTCATCTCCTCACAGCAAGGAATCACCATGCCGCGCATCTTCGATAATATCAACGAGCATTTGCTTGGCGCGCTGCACAACACCATGCAGCGCTCGACCCACGCCGACTTCTGCGTTGGCTACTTCAATCTGCGCGGATGGTCGCAACTTGGCGCACTGGTCGAGCGCTGGGAAGGCGGCGGCGGCGCCTGCTGCCGTGTGCTGGTCGGGATGCAGACCACCCCGCAGGAGGAGCTGCGGCAGGCGCTGCGTGTCGCCCGCTCTGATGCGCCGCTGGATCAGGGAACCGCCGCGCGCTTGAAACGCCGCGCCGCGCTGGAGTTTCGCGAGCAACTGACGATTGGCGCCCCGACGGATGCGGATGAGCAGGCGCTGCGCAGCCTCAGTGCGCAACTCAAGACGCGCAAGGTCGTCGTCAAACTGCACCTCGCGTATCCATTGCATGCCAAGCTCTATCTGCTCTATCGAGATGACTATACCAACCCCATCACCGGGTTTTTAGGCAGCAGCAACCTGACCTTCGCCGGGCTGCAGCGGCAGGGTGAGTTGAATGTGGACGTACTCGATCAGGATGCCACGCGCAAGCTCGAAGACTGGTTCAATGCGCGCTGGGAAGACCGCTGGAGCGTTGACATCTCAGACGAGCTGGCAGGGATCATTGATGCTAGCTGGGCGCGCGAAGAGATGCTGCCACCCTACTACATCTATCTCAAAATGGCCTATCACCTCTCGCAGGAAGCGCGGGCGGGCCTTTCGGAGTTTCAGGTTCCCGCCGCCTTCCGTGAGGAGATGTTCGAGTTTCAGAAGGCGGCCACACAGATCGCAGCCCACCACATCACTAAACGGCGCGGTGTGGTGATTGGCGATGTGGTTGGGCTGGGCAAGACACTGATGGCCTCGGCGCTAGCCAGGCTCTTCCAGCAGGATTTCGGCTGGGAGACGCTCATCATTTGCCCCAAGAACCTGACGCAGATGTGGGAAGGCTATGTCCACCGCTATGGCCTGACCGCCAAAGTCCTCTCGAGCAGCCTCGCGCAGCAGCGTCTGCCAGACATGCCACGCTATCGCTTCGTACTGATTGATGAGAGCCACAACCTGCGCAACCGCGAAGGCCAGCGCTATCACGCGATTCATGACTATATCGAGAAGAATGACAGTCACTGCGTGCTGCTGACCGCGACGCCCTACAACAAGACCTTCCTGGATCTCTCGTCGCAGTTGCGGCTCTTCACGCCAGAGGACCGCGACCTGGGCATCCGCCCGGAGGCGCTGCTGCGCGACCTGACTGAGGCGGAGTTTCAGCGCCGTCACCAATGCGGGCTGCGCACGCTGGCCGCCTTCGAGAAGAGCGAGTACATTGACGACTGGCGCGACCTGATGCGGCTCTTTCTGATCCGCCGCACACGCAGCTTCATCCAGGCGAACTACGCCGAGACCGACCCTGAGACCGGGCGCAAGTATCTGACGTTCAGCACTGGCAAGCGCTCGTATTTCCCGACACGCGAGCCGCGCACACTCGCGTTCCCGGTCAATGACCGTGACCCAGACGACCAGTACGCGACGCTCTACCAGCCAGCAATGATTGAGGCGATCAACGCGCTCTATCTGCCGCGCTATGGCCTGGGCAACTACCTCAGCCCGCGACCTGGCAAGCCACCCACCACCGCCGAGGCGCATCTGATCGCCAGGCTAGGGCGCGCTGGCAAGCGTCTGATGGGCTTCTGCCGCACGAATCTCTTCAAGCGGCTGGAGAGCGGTGGGCCGGCCTTCATCCAGTCAGTCGAGCGACATGCGCTGCGCAACTTCATCTTTCTGCATGCCATCGAGCACGGCCTGCCGCTGCCACTCGGCACACAGGACGCCGACCTGCTGGAAGATGAGGCGGGCGACGAGGATGCCGAGTCGCTGGTTGTGCCAGTGGATGACGCGGACGACGAGACGACTGCGGATGAGGCGACCCACGACGATGAGCCACTGGTCGGACTCACGGCAGAGGAGGTCTATCGCAAGCGGGCGGCTGCCGCCTACCACCTCTATGAGACGCGCTATAAGAAGCGCTTCAAGTGGCTGCCCTCCAGCCTGTTTGTCGGCGACCTGCGTGTGCATCTGCTGGCGGATGCGCGCGCGCTGCTGGAGGCGCTGCGCCGCTGCGGCGATTGGCGCCCCGCTGCCGACGCCAAGCTCAATGCGCTGGTCGCCCTGCTCACCATCACCCATCCGCGCGAGAAGGTGTTGATCTTCACACAGTTCGCCGACACCGAGCGCTATCTGACAACACAGTTAGCGGCGCGCGGCGTGGCGGGTGTGGCCGGCGTCAGCGGCGACTCGGCCGATCCCACGACCATCGTCTACCGCTTCAGCCCGGTCAGCAACAAGCAGCATGATCTGGTCGGGTCTGAAAGAGAGCTGCGCGCGCTGGTGACGACCGATGTGCTCTCTGAGGGCCAGAACCTGCAAGACTGCTCGATCGTCGTGAACTATGACCTGCCCTGGGCCATTATCCGGCTGATCCAGCGCGCGGGGCGCGTGGACCGCATCGGCCAGCAGGCGGATACGATTCGCTGCTATTCGTTCCTGCCCGCCGATGGTGTCGAGCGCATCATCGGGCTGCGGGCGCGCGTGCGGGCGCGGCTGACCGCCAACGCGCAAGTGGTCGGCGCTGACGAAGCCTTCTTCGAGGGAGACGCCACCGATCAGCCACTGCTCGACCTCTATAGCGAGAAAGCGGGCATCCTCGACGGCGACGACGCGGGCGGCGAGGAAGACCTGGCCTCGCAGGCCTATGAGATCTGGAAGCAGGCGATTCTGGCGAATCCCGCGCTGGAGAAGAAAATCGAGGCGCTGCCTGCGGTCGTCTACTCGGCGCGGACGCATACTACCCGGCCCGATGACCCGACCGGCGCGCTGGTCTATGTGCGGACGAGCGATGGCGCCGACGCGCTGGCGCGGGTGGACGCGAGCGGCCAGATGGTGACGCAATCGCCGCTGAAGATTCTGCGCGCGGCCGCCTGCCCGCTGACGGCGCCCGCTGTGGAGCGCGCGCCGAATCATCATCAACTGACTCGCGACGCTATCGCGCTGCTTTCAGCGGAGGAGCGCTCGGTTGGCGGCGGGCTGGGGCGACCATCCAGCGCGCGCTTCAAGGTGCACACCCGGCTGTCGCAGTACGCGATAGAGCGCAGGGGAACGCTGTGGGAGGATGCTGAGCTGGAGCGCGCGCTGGATGAGATCTACAAGTATCCGCTCAAGTCGCGGGCCACCGAGACGCTGAACCGGCAGTTCAAGCTGGGCGCGAGCGACCAGGATCTGGCGCGCGTGGTCAAGCTGCTGCGCGAGGAGGGCAATCTCTGTGTGGTCGAGGAGGAGACGACGGATGAGGAGCCGCAGTTGATCTGCTCGCTGGGGCTGGTCGCGCCAGCCTCGCAGCCGTGACCCAGAAACACAAAGGAGTGAACGCCGCCATGACCACCCTCACGCAGACCCAGACCGCGACCATCCGCACCCTCATCCGCGCGTTCGACTTCGCGAAGCTCTTCAACGAGCTGGGCTGGGACCACTATGGCCAGTCGCTGCCCGTGGAGGCTGGAGGCGTGCGCTATGAGCTGCGCGCGGTAGCCGAGAAGCGCGGCATGGTAGTCTACGTGTGCGAGCAGTCTGTGGGCGCCGCTTTCCCCGACCGCGAGACGCGCCTGAAGATCGAGCGGCAGGTCGCCAGGACTACGCGCCTGCACATCATCATCTATAAGGACGCCGAGCGGACGCAGCAGGTGTGGCAGTGGGTACGGCGCGAGCAGGGCAAGCCGAGCGCGCCGCGCGAGCACAAGTTCTCGCGCGGCGGATCGGGCGAGAATATCGCACAGCGGCTGGCGCAGGTCTTCATCGGCTTCGACGAAGAGGAGTCGCTGACGGGCACGGGTATGCAGACGCGCGCCGCTAAAGCCTTTGACGTGGACCGCGTGACGAAGAAGTTCTATGACCGCTTCAAGATCGAGCATAGCGCCTTCTTGCAGCGCATCGCGGGGATCGAGGACGACGAGGCGCGGGCGTGGTATGCCTCGCTGATGCTCAACCGGCTGATGTTCACCTACTTCATCCAGAAGAAGGGCTTTTTAGCGGGCGATGTGAACTACCTGCCCAACAAGCTGCGCGCGGTGCGGGCGCGCTATGGCGATGGCCAGTTCCACAGCTTCTATCGCTCGTTCCTGCTGCGGCTCTTTCATGAGGGGCTGGGCCAGCCCAAGGCGGCGCGCGACCGCGAGACAGCGGCGCTGATCGGCGAGATCCCGTATCTGAATGGCGGCCTCTTCGAGCTGCACCAGATCGAGCGCGATTACGACGCCATCAGTATCCCGGATGAGGCGTTCGAGCGCATCTTCAGCTTCTTCGAGAGCTACGAGTGGCATCTGGATACCGAGCATCACGACGAGCGGCACAGCGACAACGAGATCAACCCCGATGTGCTGGGCTACATCTTCGAGAAGTACATCAACCAGAAGCAGATGGGCGCCTACTACACCAAAGAGGACATCACCGAGTACATCGGCAAGAACACGATTCTGCCCTTCGCGCTGGAGCAGGCGCGCGCCAATTGCAAGGTGGCCTTCGATGGGCCTGCCAGCGAGGTCTGGCGGCTGCTGGCCGAGGACCCCGACCGCTACATCTATGACGCTGTGCGGTGCGGGGTAGACCTGGCGCTGCCAGCCGAGATCGCCGCCGGAGTGGGCGATGTGGCGCGGCGCGGCGGCTGGAATCGCCCGGCCAGCGCGGGCTTCGCGCTGCCGACGGAGACCTGGCGCGAGCATGTGGCGCGGCGCACGCGCTGCCTGGAGCTGCGCGCGAAGCTGGCGGCAGGCGACGTCACCGCCGTCAACGATCTGATTACCTACAACCTCGACATCCGCCGCTTCACACAGGATGTGATCGAGAACTGCGAGGGGCCAGAGCTGCTGCGGGCGCTGTGGCGCGCGCTCTCTGGCGTGACGATCCTCGACCCGACCTGTGGCTCTGGCGCGTTCCTCTTCGCCGCGCTCAACATCCTGGAGCCGCTATATGCCGCCTGCCTCGATCGCATGGCGGCCTTTGTGGCGCAGGCCGACGCGACACCCAACGCCAGCAAGGCGCTCTACGCCGACTTCCGCGCGACGCTGGCGCAGGTGGAGCTGCACAGCAACCGCCGCTACTTCATCCTGAAGTCCATCATCATCAACAACCTGTATGGCGTGGACATCATGGAGGAGGCGACTGAGATCGCCAAGCTGCGGCTCTTCCTGAAGCTGGTGGCGCAGGTGGACGACGCGCGCCGCCTGGAGCCGCTGCCCGACATTGACTTCAATATCCGCGCGGGCAACACGCTGGTCGGCTTCGCCACGCTGGCGGATGCGCGCAAGGCCGTGGCGGGCCATCTCTTCTGGAGCCAGCAGATGCCGCAGATCGAGCAGGCGGCGGCGGATATTGACCGGCTGTTTGGCCACTTCCATCAGCAGCAGATGGAGATCGGCGGCGAGGTGACCAAGGCCGACAAGCGCGAGCTGCAAGCGCGGCTGACCGACCTCGGCGCGACGCTCGACCAGTTTCTGGCGGCGGAGTATGGCATTGACGAGTACAACATCCCCGACCCGGCGGCCTATGCGGCGCGGCTGGCGGAGTGGAAGCGCAGCCATCGTCCCTTCCACTGGTTCCTGGAGTTCTACGGCATCGTGCAGGCGCGCGGCGGCTTCGATGTCATCATCGGCAACCCGCCGTATGTGGAGTATTCGAGCGTCAAGAGTTCGTATACTGTACGCGATCTCAAAACGGAGGCATCTGGAAATCTCTTCGCGTATATGCTAGAGCGATCAATTGGAATCATGCCAGAGGCGGGCCGCGTGTCCATGATTGTTCCAATTGCACTCCTGGCTGGAGAAAGAACCGCTGTCATTCGCGAGGTTGTGCTGGACGACTTGGCTATCAACAGCCTTAGCAGCTTTGGCTTCCGCCCAAGCCACCTATTCGACGGGGTTAACCACCGCTTGTCCATATTGGTTGCGAGAAAAGGACATCGCGATGCCCGGCGCGGAGTGGCAATTACCAGCACCTACAATCTATGGGCGGCGGAAGAACGGGGCGTGCTTTTTGATAAACTAGCATTCGTCCATGAAGGCTACACGAAAGCTGTCATCGGCAAATTTGGAACTGAAATGGAACTAGCGATTGCAGATTGTCTCAGCGGTTGCGACAGAGTAGCTGGGTCGCTGATTATTCCACCGCAAGGCGGGCGCAGCACCGTATTCTTTAATGATGCTGTACTCTATTGGGCGCGCGCTACGGACAGTGCGCCGACGTTTCGAAACGTGACCCTAAATCGGGCAATGAACTCAAGCACTTTGAAGGCACTGCCGGTGCCAGATTCGAGTGCGCAGGCCATCCTTCTCGCGCTAGTCAACAGCAGCCTCTTCTTTTGGTACTGGTTGAAGTACTCAGACTGCCGCCATTTGACGCTGAACGACATCAAGCTATTTCCGTTCCCTTCTACCTTGTTAGAATCGGAGTCCTTACGGCAGATTGGCGAGATTGTGGCGACGCTTATGGGCTCATATCAAGTCAACTCAGTGACACATCGCAGAAACCAAGTCCGAACAGGCCTCATCGAATATCAGCGCTTCTTCCCCAGTCAGTCCAAACCGATCATAGACGAGATCGACCGGGTGCTGGCGCGGCACTACGGCTTCACGGACGAGGAGCTGGATTTCATCATCAACTACGACATCAAGTACCGCATGGGGCAGAGTGGCGACGACGAGAGCGAGGGGGGCGACGAGTGAGCGAGCACATCAACCAGGCGCTGCGGCAGTTGGCCGAGGCGCGCGAGGGGCTGCTGGCGATTGGCGACGACATCTGGGCCGAGATTGACCACCGCGATGCGCTGGCGCGCCGCGAGAGTGTCGCGTTCTTCGACGCCTATAGCGATAAGGTCGCCACGCTCGATGCGCTCTCGGCTGAGATCACCGGCATGCTCAACGACTATGTCGCCAGCCATGCGCCCGCGCCTCGCCCCGACACGCCCACCAATCCCACACGCGCTTATCCGCTCGACAGCGACTTCACCTTCAAGCGTCCGCGTGGTTTCAGCCTGGCGGGTGAGGCCATGCGGCCAGCCACCACCTGGCGCGGTATGTACCAGTTCGTCTGTCGTGAGCTGAACCAGGCCGACGCGAAGAAATTTGCCGCGCTCGTCACACATCCCGATTACGTCTCGCGGCAGGGACGCAAGATGTTCTCGCGCGATCCGCGCGATCTACGCTTCGCGGTTGACATCGGACAGGGCCTCTGCGCCGAAGGGAACTACTCGGCGAACACATTGTGCGACAATATGCGCCGCCTGCTGGCCTACTTTGGCCGCGACCCGCGCCAGATGAAGGTCTATCTGCGGCCTGACAGCGTGGAGGCGGACGACGCCGAGGCTCCGCCTCTGTGACAACGCACGATGTAGCCGGATCGCCCGCCGCATCTCACATCGGCGACCTCGCACTGCTGGAGCGGCGTCTGCCGCTGCTGGGGCTGTTCTGCTCGGTGCGCTGCCCCGGCCAGATCATCCTGCGGCTGGCCGATCTGGCGGGCGCGCTGCGCGAGGCGGGCGTAGCAGCGGTCGGCGGCTTCCATGCGCCGATGGAGCGCGAGGCGCTGGCGCTGCTGCTGCGGGGGCGCCAGCCAGTGGTGGTCTGCCCGGCGCGC
Organism: Ktedonobacterales bacterium; assembly: GCA_025935235.1. Lineage (GTDB taxonomy): Bacteria > Chloroflexota > Ktedonobacteria > Ktedonobacterales > JADMIN01 > JAKAIY01. Next base: position 15,128 of record JAICVT010000062.1, read on the forward strand.
GGCGTGGCGGGCATGCGGCTGCCGCGCGCGTGGCGCGCGCCAGTGGAGCAGGGGCGGCTGCTGGTCATCTCGCCGTTCGCAGCGGGGCAGCGGCGGGCGACGGCGGCGCTGGCCGAGCGGCGCAATAGCTACGTGGCCGAGCTGGCGCGCGTCGTTTTCATTGCGCATGCCGCGCCCGGCGGGCAGATCGAGCGGCTGGCGGGCGAGCTGATCGCGGCGGGCAAGCCCACGCTGACGTTCGCCAGCGAGTACAACGCGGGATTGCTGGCGCTCGGCGCGCGCGGAGTCAGCATCGAGTCGGCGGCCTCAGCAGTGGAGGAGATTCGCGCGGCGCTGGCTGGGGAGGGGCAGGGGTCGCGGCCATAAATGGCCGGCGCACGTTAGGCGCGGCATGAATGCCGCTGTTGGGAGGCCTTTCAAGGCCGCTCGTCGCGTGCTCCGGCCATTTGTGGCCGAGAGCGCATCCCCGCGCCCCGTTTGTCAACATGAATCGAAAGGATAGCCTGACCAATGCCGGTCATCATTCCGCCCTCGTCACGCCCGCTGCTGCTCTGGCTGGCCGCCTCGGCTGTCTGCGCCGCCATCCTGACCTGCCAGGGGATTATGTTGGTCACGCTGTGGCGCAGGCCATCGTGGCTGTGGCGGCTAGGGATGGTGACGCTGGCGCTGGGCGCGCTGGGTGTGGGACTGGCAAGCCGCCTCCTGGACGCTTACAGCCAGCTTGCTCACATCTCCGCCTGCTACTCGGATGGATGCCAG
>JAICVT010000527.1 GCA_025935235.1 Ktedonobacterales bacterium
GCCGATCCGCCCCGACACGACGCTTGAGGGGCTGGCGGCGCTCAAGCCCGCCTTCCGCAAGGCCAATGGCTCGGTGACGGCGGGCAACGCTCCTGGCCTGAGCGACGGCGCTTCTGCCACGGTGGTCGCCAGCGAGCGGCTAGCGCGCGAGCTGCGGCTGCCGATCCTGGCGCGTATTACGGGCTACGCGGCGGCGGCCATCGAACCGCGCATGATCTTCGCTTGTCCGCCGCGCGCCGTGCGCAAGCTGCTGGAGCGCAGCGGCCAGAAGATGAGCGACTTCGACCTGATCGAGGTCAACGAGGCCTTCGCCGCGCAGACGGTCGCCAACGGCAAAGAGCTGGGCTGGGACTGGGATAAGGTCAACCCCAACGGCGGCGCGGTCGCCCTGGGGCACCCGATCGGCTCCAGCGGCTCGCGTATCCTGACGACGCTGATCTATGAACTGCGGCGGCGCGGCGGCGGCAAGGGGCTGGCAACGCTCTGTCTGGGCGGCGGCGGCGCGGTGGCGATGTCGGTGGATGTGCTGGCGTAGCTGGCGCGACCTCACCCCCTAACCCCCTCTCCCACGGGGAGAGGGGGAACCGGCAACAAGCGCTTCAGGAGGATACATCTCATGCTGGATCAGAAGCCGCACGCGGCGGGTAAGGCATCGGGCAAGCGCTCCAACGGGAAGGGCGCCGACGACGCTCAGGCCGCGCCCGCCCAGCCGCTCTACGCGCCCGAGGCGGTGGATGCGGTACGCGAGGAGCGCGAGCGCTGGGAGGCGACAACGGTGGCCAAGGCCATCAAGCGCATGCCAGAGCGCCCCGCCGAGACCACCACGCAGTCGGGCATGCCGATCAAGCGCATCTACACGCCGGAGGATACCGCCCAGCTCGACTACGCGCGCGATCTGGCCTTCCCCGGCGAATATCCCTACACGCGCGGCGCCCAGCCGACGATGTATCGCGCCAAGCCGTGGACGATGCGCATGTTCGCGGGCTTCGGCACGGCTGAGGAGACCAACGAGCGCTTCCACTATCTGCTGGAGCATGGGCAGACAGGGCTTTCCGTCGCCTTCGACATGGCGACGCTCTACGGCTACGACCACGATCACCCGATGGCGCTGGGCGAGTTCGGCAAGTGCGGCGTGGCGATCTCGTCGCTGGCGGATATGGAGGTGCTGCTGGACGGCATCCCGCTCGACAAGATCACCACCTCGATGACGATCAACAGCCCGGCGCCCGCCATCTGGGCGATGTATATCGCGGCGGCGGAGAAGCAGGGTGTCCCTATGGCGCAACTCGGCGGCACGCTGCAGAACGACATCCTGAAAGAGTACATCGCGCAGAAGGAGTTCCTCTTCCCGCCGGAGCCATCCATGCGGCTGGTGGTGGATACGATCGAGTTTGGCGCGCAAAACATGCCGCGCTGGAACACGATCAGCATCAGCGGCTACCACATCCGCGAGGCGGGCGCCACCGCCGTGCAGGAGCTGGCCTTCACGCTGGCCGATGGCTTCGCCTATGTCGAGGCGGCCATCGAGCGCGGCATGTCGGTGGATGAGTTCGCGCCGCGGCTCTCGTTCTTCTTCGACGTGCACAACGACCTGTTCGAGGAGATCGCCAAGTTCCGCGCGGCGCGGCGCATCTGGGCGCACGAGATGCGCCACCACTACGGCGCGCAAGACCCGCGCTCGTGGACGCTGCGCACGCACGCGCAGACGGCGGGCGTCTCGCTGACCGCGCAGCAGCCGGAGAACAACGTCGTGCGGGTGGCGCTCCAGGCGCTGGCGGCGGTGCTTGGCGGCACGAACTCGCTGCACACCAACTCGCTGGATGAGGCGCTGGCGCTGCCGACCGAGAAGGCGGCGCTGGTGGCGCTGCGCACGCAGCAGATCATCGCCCACGAGAGCGGCGTCACCAATACGGTTGATCCGCTGGCCGGCTCGTTCTTCGTGGAGGCGCTGACCGACGAGACCGAGCGCCAGGCGATGGACTACATCACGCAGATTCGCGAGCTGGGCGGCGTGCTGGAGTGCATCCGCAATGGCTTCTTCCAGAAGGAGATCGCCGAGGCCTCGTACCGCTTCCAGCAGGAGGTGGACCGCAACGAGCGCGTCATCGTCGGCGTCAACGACTACGTGATGGATGACTCGCTGCGTGTGCCGACGCTTTATGTGGACCCCGCCAAGGAGCGCATCCACCTGGAGCGTTTGGAGCGCACCCGCCGCGAGCGCGACAACGAGCGCGCCAGCGCCACGCTGGCCGCGCTGGAGACAGCGGCGCGCGGCACGGAGCACACGATGCCCTTCCTCCTCGACTTCGCGCGGGCCTACCGCACGCTGGGCGAGATCATGGGCGTCTTCC
>JAICVT010000275.1 GCA_025935235.1 Ktedonobacterales bacterium
ACGTTGACGTAGAAGACCCAGCGCCACGTCGTGTTGTCAGTGATCCAGCCGCCAGCCGTCGGGCCGACGACGCTGGCCAGGCCAAACACGCCGGAGAAGAGGCCCTGCCACTTAGCGCGCTCGGCGGGCGTGAAGATGTCGCCGATTAGCGTGAAGACCAGCGAGGCCAGCATGCCACCGCCGACGCCTTGCAGCGCGCGGAAGGCGATCAGCTGATTCATGGTGGTGGAAGCGCCTGAGAGCGCCGAGCCAGCCAGGAAGATGACGACCGCCGACAGCAGGAACCACTTGCGGCCAAACTGGTCGGAGAGTTTCGAGATCATCGGGATGACCGTCGTCGAGGTGAGCAGGTAGGCGGTGATGACCCAGGTATAGTTATTAACGCCGTTCAGGTCGGCGACGATGGTGGGCAGCGCCGTGCCGACAATGGTCTGGTCGAGCGCGGAGAGCAGCAGCGTAATCATCAGGGCGGCGAGCACGCCGGCCAGCGAGGCGCCGACGAGCTTGGGGTGAACCGCGGATTTCTCGTTCGCCCTGACCGTGGGCGGATTGGCTTCCACTGGAGTACTCGGTCCTTTCATGGACGGGTGTCGTGTTGCGATGCGGCGTGGGCCGCGAAACAGGCATCTATCAGGCGCCCCATCAGGCGTCGGGCGGGCGCCGAGGGGGAGGCATGCTGGAGCGCGGGTGGGTCAGCCACCGGGCGAGGCCTCGGCGAGCGCTCCCGCCAGCGCGGGCGCCGACTCCAGTGATGCGGGCGCTGGTGACGTCGCTGGCGAGGCCTCGAGTGACGCAGCGAGCTGTGCTTCGGGCGAGGCTTCGGGCGAGGCTGCGAGCGAGGCTTCGGGCGAGGCTGCGAGCGAGGCTTCGAGCGGCGAGACACGCAGCCCGCGCATCAGCGCATCGGTGATGGCGGCGGCGGTGGCGTGCGGGTCGTCGCCCGCCTGCCCCGTTACAGTGGCGTCGCCGTGCGACCAGCGCAGACTCGACGCCACCCCGCCGATCAGGAACATGGCGACGACCTCGGTATTGATAGGTCGCACGCGCCCCAGCGCCACCTGCCGATCGAGATACTCGCGCACCGACTCGACGATCTGGCTGACGGTCGAGCGCATGCGCAGCTTGCAGTCGTAGAGCGGGCCGTCGCGCCAGTCGTGGTGCGCCATCGTGTGCATCATCAACCGGCTGATGCTCAGCAGCATTGGCGAGTGGAGCGTATCCAGGAAGCGCGAGAGCAGCGGGGTGAGCGCCTGCTCCGGCGGCTCATCGGACCGCGTCAGAGCGGCCAGATCGAGCTGCTCGAGCGCGCGCTCCAGCGCATACTCGAAGGCTGCCTTAAAAAGATCTTCTTTGGTCTTGAAATAGAAGTAGATCAGGCCGTGCGTGACGTCAGCTCGCTCGGCGATATCTTTGGATGTCGCGCCCGCGAGTCCCTGCTCCGCGAAGAGCGCGAGCGCCGCTTCCAGAATCTGCTGGCGGCGGTCGCTGCCCGGCGGCGCTGGCTTACGCGCCATACGAATGTCTCCCCGAAAGTCCAGAGTGCGCGCGGGCATCCGCGCGCAGGCATAATTACCTGGTGTTCAAGCGTTGAGTGACCGCGTAGCTCCATCCGCGCCGTGAAGCGCACGGAGTCGGGTGGCCAGCGCGCGAAGACGATGCGCGACGCCCCAGCCACGACGGCGGTGTCAGGTGAGGAAGGCAGTTATTAACTGTCTGGACAAATAATATGGCGCGCCTCAGCCAGATGCAAGAGTATTCGATATATCTTTTGTCGCGACGCGACACAATTGGTCAAACTCGCGCGCTCGCATCGCCGCGATGGGCGTCGGACGGGGCTTCAGCGGGCGCTACCAGGGCAGGGGAGCGGCCAGCAGGGCGAACGCGGCGCCGAGCGTCATGAAGACACCGAAGGGGATGAAGGCGCGCCGCTCGACGGAGCCGCTGGCCAGCAGCAGCAGGCTCAGGACGGCGGCGAGGATGGCGGTAGCGAAGAGCGCCGTGACCAGCCCCGGCCAACCAACCAGCGCGCCCAGCAGCAGCGCCAGCTTGACATCGCCGAATCCCAGCGCCTCCTGCCGGTAGAGCAGCCAGCCCAGCCCATAGAACAGCAGGAAGATTAATCCACTGAGCGCGGCGGCCAGCGCCAGCGTGACCAGCCGCGGCCGGTCGAAGAGGCCCACCGCCGCCAAAATCACTACGAGCAGCGGGAAGATGGAGAGGTCGAAGATCAGCCGGTGCTCCAGATCAACGATGAAGATGAAGGCCAGCGCTACGCCCGCCAGCGCGGCCAGCGCGAAGAGCGCCCACGCTGGCAGGCCGCCCAGCGTGGGGGTGGTGTAGGCGCGCCACAGCGCGGCGGGCAACCAGAGCGCCAGCGCGAGCTGGGTGAGCGGGCGCCGCCGCGAGGTCGGCTGGCCGCAAGCGGCGCAGACGCGGCGGTTGACCAGTTCGCCCAGCGCCAGCGGCGAGGCGGGGGCGAGTGGCTCCAGGCACTTGCGGCACTGGCTGGCGCTCCAGATGGGTTCATCCACCCCGACCACGCGGTCGGCGAGTGTGTTCACCAGCGCGCCAGCCAGCAGGCCCAGCGCTGCGGCGCCGAGCGCGCCCAGAATCACGAACACCAGCGATGCCATCTCACCAGCCTTATTCCGCGCCAGCGCGACCAGCGCGACCAGCGCGGCCAGCCGATGGCCGATGCGGTCGCGCTATTCGCCAGTCGCAGGCTCCGCGTTCTCAGCGGCTCCAGGCTCCGTGCCGTGCGCGGTCGCCTCGGTGGCCTCACTCGCGGTCAGCGGCTGCTGCTCGCCCGCCTCGGTCGCCGCTTCCTCCGCTGTCTCGACGCGCGGCGCCTTGATCGTGATGACCGGCTCATCGGGATCAACATGCAGCTGCACATTGGTGGGCGCGTTGATCTCTTTGGCGGTCAGCGTCGAGTTCAGTTCCGTCATGCCGCTGATGTCAATCGTCACGGCTTCGGGCAGGTTGCGCGGCAGCGCCTCGACCTCGACACTCTCGAGCAGGTGCAGCAGGACACCATTGTACAACTTGACGGCGGGCGCGTCGCCTACGGTATGCAAAGGTACGCGCGCCTTGACTGGCTGGGACAGCACGACCCGCCGGAAATCAACATGCAGCACCGCCGCACTCACGGCGTCGCGCTCGACTCTGGCCAGCAGGGCGGTATCCAGCTCGCCGCCAGGCTCGACAGTGATGCGCAGAATCGGCGCGCCATGCGCCTTGAGGATGCCTTGCAGCTCGTGTGAGTCGAGCTGGATAGCGGTGGACGGCTTGCCACCGCCGCTGATATTGGCGGGGATCAGTCCCTGCGCGCGCAATTGCCGCGCGTGCTTGCCCAGCGCCTCGCGCGTCTGGACGCGCACCTTGATCTCGTTGGCCATGTGGATGCTCCTTCTACCATTGTTCTGGGTTCCCTATTGCGGCGCGGGTGTGGCGCTCGCGGTTGGCCGTGCGATTGGCCCGAAACCTGCCGAGCGCATGTCTGGCGCCAGCGTGCGCTCGGCGTTCGCCAGAACAGCGCTCAGCGGCGGGTCTGTACCCGCAAGGCGGGAAGTCCCTGAAATCCCGCGCACATTGTACAGCACACCGCGCGCAAGCCGCTCAGCGGCGCCCAGCAATGGGCGGCGCGTCATGCCCAACCCGCTCGCGCCCTCGCGCGTATGCTCTGGCAGGAGGAATTGCGCCATGCGATACGTGATCCGCGAGAAGTTCTTTCACCTGGGCGAGGATTCCAAGATCACCGACGAGGCTGGCCGCCCCGTCTATGACGTGGATGGCAAGGTGCTGAGCCTGCACAACACGCTGGTGATGCGCGACATGAGCGGCAATGAGGTGGCGACGGTCAAGCGGCAACTGATCGCGCTGACGCCGACCTATGTCATTGACCGACCAGGACACGGGGAGACAGCGGTGCGCAAGCACTTCATCAACCTGTTCGGCGACCACTTCACCATTGACATTCCTGGCCCTGATGACCTGGAGATGGATGGCAACCTCTTCGAGCACGAGTACCGCATCTCGCAGGGCGGCGCGGTGGTGGCCACCGTCTCGAAGCATTGGATCGCACTGACCGATACCTATGGCGTCGAGACAGCGCCCGGCCAGGACGATCCGCTGATTCTGGCCGCTGTGCTGGCGCTCGACCTGGCCGAAGACCGCGAGCGCCTCGAACACCACGGGTAGCGGCGACCCCAGGCCGTAAAGCGCGCCGACGAGCAGACGTCTGACTGGTATGAGGGCGTCATGCCTCATCACCAGCCAGACGTTGTTGTGTTCGCGGAGGGCGGCGGCCGTGGAGAGCTTCTTCTTCCTGGCCTCGTCCTGCCCCCCGCGCTATCCGCTGCCCTTCACCGCGCTGATCGCGGCTGGGTGGATCATCCTGGCGCTGCTGGGGCTGGAGCTGGCTGTGGCGATTGGGTCGCTGATCGCCGCGCTCATGCGCGAGCGAGTCGTCATCGCCCTGGTGCTGCTGCTGGGTGCGCCGATCGCGCTGGGCTTGCTTTTCTCGCTCCAGCGGCAGAATCTCGCATTGTGCCTCATCCCTGGCGACATCTACCTGACTCCGCAGACCATTTCGGGGCTTGAGGCCGCCTATGCGCGGATCGTGGAGCGCGCCTCCACCCAGGCCCACGCCACCTTCCTGGCCATCATTGCGATTGCCGTGCTTGGCGCACTCGCCACACTGGCTACCTTGCCACATCCTCGGCGGCGGCGTACCCCAGGCGGCACCTGACCGTCCCAGACACAGGCTCCCCCTTTCCCACAAGGAGCGTATGAGCGCCTGCTATACTGCGTCTTGTCAGGTAAGGTTGGTGTGACGAGCGCGAGCGAGAGGAGGACGTCGCATGCTGTTCGCTCGACCTCCAGAGACGCCGGCCACGGCAGCGCCGGGGCCGAACAGACGCCTGTGGGCAAGGCGATTGATCCGGGCTAGCCTCGTGCTCCTCATTCTGCTCATCGGCTTCGAGATCAGCATCCGTCAGGTCACGCCTGACGCCGTGCGGGTGAGCGCGTACACGGTGGACGGCGGGCCGCCATTCTTCTCACGCGAGATCACCGACGCCCGCACTGTCGCGGACCTCTACGACCGGATTAACAATCTCCCGACCGTCTGGTATTCGGCAATCAATCGTTGTCCAGCGCCCAACTCCGGCACGGTATACTACCATTTCGACTTCACACGTGCGGGCATCCCGATCGAACTCGATGCTCTACCCGAAAAGGGGTGTTCGGTGTGGGATGTCGTGCGCGGCGGGATCCCGGTCGCGCACAATGACCCCGACGGCCAGACGCAGCTCATTCTGTCTGAGGCGCATCTGCCCTGATCCATCGGTGAGCGCAAGCAGAGCCTCATGCGCGCCACAAGCGCTCCACTCCGCAGAGTCGCGGCGCGATGCCCCCAAATATGCGGGGGATACGGTATTCCATCCCCTCTCCTGGCTGGAGAGGGGATGAGGCGCCGCGCCTCGACGCTACAGGCCCATCACGCCGACCAGCTCCTTCACGGAGTCGGCGGACTTCTTCAGCGCGGCCTGCTCGTTGTCGGTCAGCTCCAGCTTGATGACCTGCTCGACGCCCTTCGCGCCCAGCTTGGCTGGCACGCCGACGAAGAGGCCGTTGATGCCATACTCGCCTTCCAGATAGACCGAGCAGGGCATGATCATCTTCTTATCCAGCAGGATCGAGTCAACCATCTGCAGGACAGACGCGGACGGAGCATAGTAGGCGCTGCCCTGCTTGAGCAGCGCCACGATCTCGGCGCCGCCATCGCGTGTGCGCTGCACGATCTGCGCGAGCCGCTCGGCGGAGATCAGGTCAGTCAGCGGCACGCCCGCCACCGAGGAGGAGCGCGTCAGCGGCACCATCGTGTCGCCGTGGCCGCCCAGCACGAAGGCCTGCACATCGCGCACCGAGACGCCCAACTCCTGCGCGATGAAGGTGCGGAAGCGCGCCGTGTCGAGCACGCCCGCCATGCCCATCACGCGCTGCTTCGGGAAGCCGCTGACCTTGTACGCAAGCTGCACCATCGCATCCAGCGGGTTGG
>JAICVT010000398.1 GCA_025935235.1 Ktedonobacterales bacterium
CGTCGCCACGCCCGCCGCCGAGCCGCCGCTGCTGCCGCCGGGGATGCGCTCCAGATCCCAGGGATTGCGCGTCGGCGGGGTGAACGTGCCATAGGCGAACTCGTGGGTGTTGGTCTTGGCCACCAGCGCGGCGCCCGCCTGCCGCAACCGGCTCACCGCCGTCGCATCCTCATCGGGGATGTAGTCGTCGAGCACGCGCGAGCCGGCGGTCGTGCGCACGCCGCGCGTCATGTAGAGGTCTTTGACGCCGATGGGGATGCCCCAGAGCGGGCTGGCTGTGCGCGCCGCGCGCTGATCGCGCAGCCGCGCATCCGCCGCGCTGGCAGCCGCGCGCGTCTCATCCGCCATGACGGTCACGCAGGCTTTCAGCGCGCTATCGAGCGCGGCGATGCGCTCCAGGCTGCGCGCGACCAGCGCCTCAGCTGTCAACTCGCCGCCGCGCAGTTGGCGCGCCGCCTCCGCCACGGTCAGCGGGCCATGCGCCTCAACCGTCTCCGCGCTCACTGGTCCCTCCTCGTCTCAGCCGCGCCGCTCGCGCTCGCGCAGGATGGCTTCGGCGCGCAACAGGTCATCGGGCGTCGTCACCTTCAGATTTGCTTCATCGCCAGGGACAATGACTACCAACCCGCCCGCCGCCTCGACCACCGATGCGGTATCGGTTCCCTCGAAGCGCTCGCGCGCGGCGCGGTCATAGGCCGCCAGCAGCATGTGCGCCTCGAAGCCCTGCGGCGTCTGCGCGCGCGCCAGCTCGCCCGCCGCGAAGAGTTGCTCGACTGCGTCATCCACCGTGACGCGCGCGATGCGCTCATCCGCCGCCACGGGAGTGGCCAGCAGCGCGCCGCCGGGCCGGGGCAGCCCGCGCACGGCCGCCACCAGCCGCGCGATCTCATCGCCGCTGACCAGTGGGCGCGCGCCATCATGGATCATCACCAGCGCGATCTCGCCCGCCGCGATGCGCTGGCGCAGCGCCTCCAGCGCCCGCCGCTCCGACTGGTGGCGCGTGACGCCGCCCGCCAGTGTCGCGCTGACCTTCGTAAAGCCGTACGGCGCAACCAGCTCCAGTTGGATGCGCCCAAGCTCGTCCGGGCGCCCAACGACGACGATCTCATCCACCAGCGGCGCGGCTTGGAACGCGGCGATGGCGCGCGCCCCGACCGGAACGCCCGCCAGCGGCAGGAAGACCTTGTTTTGCGCAGCGCCCATGCGCGAACCCTGGCCCGCGCAGAGCACGATGGCCAGCACCTTGCCCTGCGCCATGCGCGCCTCCTGCTGCCAGCGGGAGCCCCCACCCCCACCTCTCCCCCGCCGAGGCGGGAGAGGGGAGCTATGGGAGCTGCGCCCACGGAAAGGCTCCGCTCCCTCTCCCTCTGGGAGAGGGTCAGGGCGCCGGTTCGCTCTCCGCTAGTTGCGGCCTGCCTGCACGCTAATGCTCTTCTCAATGGCCGCGTTGACGCGGTCGGCCAGCCCGCTCTCGCCGCGTAGCTCGGTGGCCAGCCGCACGCCCGCGCTGAGCAGCGCGTTCTGGCCGCCGTTGGCCAGGGCCGGACGCAGCGAGAGATACTCCTCCGCCGCGGCCGCCACCAACTGCGCCACGCTGGCCGTCTCGCCCGCGCCGCTGGCGTCGGTCTGTGCGCCCACCAGACCGATCACGCCCGCGAAGGCGCGCGGGGTGTTCTCCATCTGCATGAAGCGCCGCGCCGCCGCCACCGCGCCCGGTGTGTCGCCCGCCACCGCGCTCTGCTCCACCGTGCGGATCAGCGTGCTGCCGATCAGCCCACCCGAGACGGGCATCGAGGCGGCGGCGGGCAGGGTCGCCGCGCCCGCCGGGACGCTCGCGCCCAGCGCATTAACGGCCACTGACGCCGTATAGAGCAACGGCCAGACATCGTGATGCTGCGTCTGGCGCATGGCGGTCGCCACGCCATGCACATAGAGCAGCGCCTGCCCGGCGGTCGTGAGCGCGGTGGTGTCGCCCAGCCCGATTGAGCCGATGCGCTCGGCGACGGCCAGCGCCATGCCGCTCACCACGCCCAGCGGAGTCGCGCCCGCGCGCAGCGCCGCCAGCGTCGCATCGCATGCCGCCGTCGCGTCGCCCGCCAGTAGCGCGCGCTGGTAATTCGCTCCGGCGTGCTCCTCGGCGGGGATCGCCAGGCGCGTCTTCATCCACGCGAGGTCGTGCGCCGGATCGCTGGCGTAGGCTTTGGCCGTCTCACCGATCTGCTCGTTGGGGGTGGTGTCGCCGAGCAGCTTCGACACCCATCCGATGAATGCCGGGTAGCGTCCGCCCCACTCGGCCATATCCATGATCTCGCTGGCGGAGACAACGTGCGTGAGCGGCGCGCCACCGCCGACGAAGCGGAAGCGCAGCGCGACGTAGATCGCTTCAAGCACAGCGCGATAGTCAGCGCCGGTCGCGTTCAGTCCCAGCAACGCGCGCTCGATCATCGTCACGTCGTGCGCCGCGAAGGCCTCGCCAATGACATCATGCACGCTCTTGCCGCCAGGCATCTCCATCGGCTCGATCGGCTCTGGCCGCTGCGGCTCGCCCTGCGCCAGGCTGGCGCGCACGGCGGCCTGCGTCGCCATGAAGCCCTGGACGAGCGGCACAGCGGGCGCGAGCTGGCGACGGTCATCCTCGCCCGGCTCCGGCCCCAGCGGAATCGCCTTCATCCAGTCGGCGATGCGCCCGCTGACGGCCAGCGCGCCCAGGCCGCGCGGCGCGGCGTCGCCCAGCAGCGCATCAATCCCTACGCGGCCGCCGACCTTGCGCGGCTTCAGATTGCGCTGGCCCAGCAGCTTGAGGGTCTCGCTGATGACAGCCGCCTCGTCGCCGCTGGCGATGGCTGTCACGAGGGGGGTGGTGTCCGCATAGAGCATCATGGACATGCGCTCTCGTCGCTCCTTTACTGTGCCTGCCCCGGCTAGCTAGCGTACATCCAGCGGCGCGGGACGATCTATGTGTGTGAGGGTCGCCAAAGACGCTAGCGAAGTGGCGCGTGTCAGGCGCCGCTCTGCTCGCGCAGTTCGCGTATCTGCTGCTCGATGGGCGGGATGTTGATGTAGTCTTCGTCGAGCAGGCGATAGGCCCGCTGGATGTAGAGCTGGGCGAGGCTCGCGCCGACCGTATCAGGCCGCACAGCCGCCTCGACCAACTGATCGGCGCGATATTTCTCTGGCAGCGTCGAAGCGAGCCTGCGCAACTGAGTGCTGACCTCGTTGAGCAGGCGCGTATCGTGGCCGTCAATGGCGTAGCGCGCCTGGCCCGCGAGCCGCGTGATCTCCTCGAGGCGGTTGCGCTCTGGCAGGGCGCTGGCGACGATTATCTCGGGATCCATGTCGTCGAGTGCGGCGCCGCTCGCGCCAGCGGATGCGCCGCTCGCTGGTGTGCTGGCGGGGCTGGAGGCGCCGCGACTGGTGGAGGCGCTGCGCGACCAGCGCTGATGATATTCCGCGTAGCCACGGCCATATTCGGCGCAGGCCTCAGCGGCGAAGACCATCCGCTGGGTGTCGTCGCTAATTAGCAGCGTGCCGATGTCGCAGAGATCGTCGCCGCGCGCCTCGGCCAACTGGCGCAGCATCTCGTAGCTCTCGACCTCCTCCAGCATCGGCGGGATCGGCATGGCGCTCATCTCGGAGCCCTCGCCCAGCGCCTCGGCGGGCAACTGACCAGAGAACATCGGCGGGAGGTATTTGCCCAGCGAGAAGGCGATCGGCAGCGTGACGCAATAGGTAGCGACATAGCGCTCGCCAGCGCCGGAGAGGCGGGCATAGAGGATGGCGTGGCCGCGTGGCGCGTCCGCATCGCCCAGCTCAAATCGCAGACTCATCGCC
>JAICVT010000049.1 GCA_025935235.1 Ktedonobacterales bacterium
CCCGCCGGGACGCGGCCTCGTCCAGCGGGCGGTGTCGCGCATGCTGACGCCCGGCACGGTGGTCGAGCCGGGGATGCTGGCGCCCGCGCGCGATACGTATCTGGCGGCTGTCGCCTGCGGGCGGCGCGATCCGGCGACGGGGCTGCCGCGCGCGGTGGGGCTGGCCTGGGTAGACGCCAGCGTCGGCGCCTTCGCCTGCGCGCAGTGGTCGGCGGACGACCTGCCGCACGCGCTGCAAGCTGAGCTGGCGCGGCTCAGCCCGGCGGAGGTTCTCGTCAGCGCCGCTCTGGCGCGCGGCGACGACCTGCCCGAGCGCGGCTGGCTGCGCTCCTATGCGCTCAGCGCCTGCCCGGAGGACGCCTTCGAGCCGGAGAGCGCGCGCATCCGCCTCTGCCGCCACTTTGGCGTCGCCACGCTGGCGGCCTACGGCTGCGAGCGGCTGCCGCTGGCTACGGCGGCGGCGGGCGCGATCGTCCAGTATATCGAGCGGGTCAACGCGCCGCTGCTGGCGCTGCTGAGCGATCTGCGCGCCTACGACACACACGGCTTTGTCGAGCTGGACTCCCACGCTCTGCGCGCGCTGGAAGTGGTCGAGCCAGCGCATGCGGAGCCGGGCGCCAGTCAGCCCGGCGCGACGCTGCTGGCCACGCTCGACGCCACCCGCACGCCGATGGGCGCGCGCCTCCTGCGCCGCACGTTGCTGCATCCGCTGCGCGATCGCGCCGCGCTGGAGGCGCGGCTGGACGCGGTGGCCGAGCTGGTGGCGCGCATCGGGTTGCGCCAGCGTCTCGGCGCGCTGCTGGATGGCCTGGGCGATCTGGAGCGGCTGGCGGCGCGCATCGCGCACGGCGCGGCGGTCCCGCGCGAGTTGCTGGCGCTGGCGAGCGGGCTGGGGCGCGCGCCCGCTGTCGTGGAGGCGCTGGCGGACTGCGCGGCGGCGGCGCTGGGCGAGACGCGCGCCGAGCTGGACCCCTGCGCCGACACGCGCGACCTGATTCTGCGGGCGGTGGCCGACCCATCCGAGGCGACAGGCCGGCGGCTGCGCGCGGGCTATTCCGCCGAACTGGATGCGCTGGTCGAAGCGGCCAGCGAGACGCGCCAGTGGATCGCCGCGCTGGAGGGCGCCGAGCGCGAGCGCACCGGCATCCGCTCGCTCAAAGTCGGCTACAACAAGGTTTTCGGCTACTACATCGAGGTGACGCGCCCGAATCTGGCGCGCGTGCCGGATGACTATCAGCGGCGGCAAACCATCGCCACGGGCGAGCGTTTCGTGACCGCCGAGTTGAAGGAGCATGAGGCGCGGGCGCTGCACGCCGAGGAGCGCATCGCCGCGCTGGATGGCGAACTGTACGCCGCGCTGCTGGCCGAGCTGGCGCACGCGCACGCCCGGCTGCGGCGCACGGTCGGCGCGCTGGCGCGGCTCGATCTGTGGCTCGCGCTGGCCGAGGTGGCCGTGGCGCGGCGCTACACCCGCCCCGAGCTGACCGACGATAGCGCGCTGGAGATCGTCGGCGGGCGGCATCCCGTGGTCGAAGCGACGCTCGATGGCGCCGAGTTCATCGCCAATGACACCACGCTGGACGATCTGAGCGAGTCAGCCAGCGCCGACGAGCCGACGCGGGCGATGTTGCTGACCGGGCCGAACATGGCGGGCAAGTCCACCTATCTGCGGCAGGTGGCGCTGATTACGCTGATGGCGCAGATCGGCTCGTTCGTCCCGGCGCAGCGAGCGCGCATCGGGCTGGTGGACCGCCTCTTCGCGCGGGTAGGCGCGGAAGATGATCTGGCGCGCGGGCTGAGCACCTTCATGCTTGAGATGGTCGAGACGGCCTACATCCTGCGCCACGCCACAGCGCGCAGCCTGGTGATCCTGGATGAAGTGGGGCGCGGCACCAGCTCCGCCGATGGGCTGGCCATCGCCCAGGCGGTGATCGAGCGGCTCTGCTCCGTGACGGGCGCGCGCACGCTCTTCGCCACGCACTATCACGAGCTGGCGCGGCTGGCCGAGACGTTGCCGCGCCTGAGCGCCTGGCGCATGGAGGTGGCTGAGCGTGACGGGCAGGCGATCTTCCTGCGGCGCGTGGTTCCGGGCGCCAGCGAGCATAGCTATGGCGTGCAGGTGGCGCGCATGGCTGGGCTGCCCAGCGACGTGACGGCGCGCGCCGCCGAGCTGCTGCGCCAGCGGCCCGCCGCGCCCGCGCTGGTGGCCGAGCAAACCGCTGATTACGCCAGCGACGAAGATGCGGTGGAGGCCGCGCCGCTGCGCATCGGCGATGGGCTAGCCAGCGATGAGCGCGAGCTGGCGCTGGCGCTGGCGAGCGTCAATCTGGTCGCGGTGACGCCGCTGGAGGCGCTCAATCTGCTCTTCTCGCTCCAGCAGCGGGCGCGGGTCAGTCTGGGGCTGGCCGACCGCGCTGATCGCGAGCGGGGCTAGCCGATGGCCAGCGACGATCAGCCGACAGGGCCAGCGCGCGTGCGGCCGCTGCCGCCGGAGGTGATCGAGCGGATCGCGGCGGGCGAGGTGATCGAGCGGCCCGCCTCGGTGGCGCGCGAGCTGATCGCCAACGCGCTGGATGCGGGCGCGACCGATGTGCGCGTCGAGTTGCGCGAGGGCGGGCTGCGGCTGCTGCGCGTCAGCGACGACGGCTGGGGCATCGCGCCGGATGATCTGGAGCTGGCGGCGCGCACGCACACCACCAGCAAGGCGCGCACACTGGCCGACCTCGACACGCTCGTCACGCTGGGCTTCCGTGGCGAGGCGCTGGCCAGCGTCGCGGCGGTGGCGGAATTGACGCTGGCCAGCGCATGCGATGCGAGCGGGATGGCCGAGGTCATCACTCTGCGCGAGGGCGTCTGCGTGGCGCGTGAGCGGCAGCCGCGTGGGCGCGGTGTGACGGCCACCGCGCGCGATCTCTTCGCCGCGATGCCCGCGCGGCGGGCGCTGCTGCGCGGCCCGCGCTATGAGGCGGCGCGGGTGGCGGCGGTGACGCGGAGCTATGCGCTGGCGCATCCCGCCGTGCGCTTCACGCTGATCGGCGATGGCGCGCTGCTGCTGCAAACGCCGGGAACCGATCTGGCGGGCGCGGTGGCGGCAACCTTCGGCGCGGATGTGGCGCGGGCGCTGCTGCCGCTGACCGCGAGCGCGCTGGATGGTCTGCCCGAGGTGACGATCAGCGGAGTGGTGGCCGCGCGCCCGTTCCACTTCGCCACGCGCGAGCACGTCTATCTGAGCGTCAATGGTCGCCCGCTGGCCAATCGCGCGCTGCACGCGGCGCTGGAGACCGGCTATCGGCCCACGCTGCGCAAGGGACGCCATCCGCTGCTGATCGCGCGGGTCAGCGTGGCGCCAGAGCGTATAGACGCCAACATTCATCCCGCCAAGCTGGAGGCGCTGCTGCGCGATGAGGCCAGCATCGGCGCGGCGCTGCGCAGGCTGACGCACGAGGCGCTCGGCGCGTCGCCAGTGGAGTTCGCGGGTGGGGCAGGGCTGCGCCAGCCGGTGATGGGCGTGGCGGGCGCGCTGCCGCTGCGGTTGACCTTTCCAGCGGCGCGGCGTCGGCGTGGGCTGCGCCTGCGCGAGCAGCCGCGCGGCTATCTGGCCCGCCTGGAAGCGGCGCGCTGGGACGACGAGGCGCCCGCCCACGCGCCGCTGCCCGCGCTGGAGCCGCTGGCGCAGTTCGACGGCGCGCTGATCGTGGCGCAATCCGAGGAGGGGCATCTCTATCTGGTGGATCAGCACCGCGCCCACGAGCGTATCCTCTATGAGCGGCTGCTGGCGCAGACGCCAGCGACGCGGGCGCCGAGCGCGTCGTCTGGCCAACTGCTGCTGGAGCCGCTGCTGATCGAGCTGACACCATCGCAGGCGCGCACGCTCTCGGCCCGGCTGGATGAGCTGGCGGCGCTGGGGCTGGAGCTACAGCCGTTCGGCGGCGCGGCCTTCCTGGCGCGGTCGCTGCCCAGCGCGGCGGGCGCGGCGCAGAGCGCGGCGGGCGTCGCCCATGAGCTGATTGAGGACGCCGCCGAGGAGGGCGACGACTGGCTCGACCACTTGCGCGTCTCACTGGCCTGCCGCTCGGCCATCCGCCGGGGCCAGCCGCTCAGCGAGGCCGAACAGCGCGCCCTGCTGGCCGACCTGCGCGCCGTCACCGCGCCCGCCATCTGTCCGCATGGCAGCCCGCTGATCGTGCGCCACAGCCACGCCGCGCTCACCCGCCTCTTCGAATGGTAAGCGTATGTAGACCACGCGGCCCCCGATAGTTGGCGATCAGGCGCTTGCGGGCTATCGCGCGGGCGCGGAACGTCTGCGCGCGATGATCGAGCGCCACGAAAACAACTTGATGGCCGAGCGCCAGCGCGGTCCAGCGGATCTGCGCCGCGTGGACAAGATTCGCTATCAGCTCCATCACCTCTACGGTTACTACAATGACATTCAGGACGCAATCGGCGCCTATCTCCAGCACTGATGAACTGCCTGATTCGCCTCGGCGCTCACCTCCCTTGCTCCTCCACCCTATTGCGTCTGCCTGATACACTGTGAGCGGATTCACACTCTGCTGTACTGTAGGCATGTGAAGATGTGGCTGGCGCCCATCGCGTTTCCCTGGAATCTTCGCGGGTCGCGCTCGACCCATGATGGCCCACGACAAGGAGGCGCTCACATGCAGCGCGATCATCGTCGCTCACGGCTTTCACCGGCGCGCTGGGGATGGACTTTTGCCCTCGCCGCGCTCTGTCTGACCCTGGCCGCCTGCGACGGCGTGGCGGCGAGACAGACGCCAACGCCAACGACCCCGCCAACCGCGACCATCAACACCAAGGGCGCTGGCCAGACATTTGGCCCGACGCCGCTACCCACCACGCCGCCGCCTTACGCATTCCCCGCCACATGGACGAACGCGCCGGGGCTGCCACCGACAGGCGGCGTTAGCCCCACCGCCCTGGCCTTCGCGCCCTCGGATGGCCGCATTGGCTATCTGTGCAACGGCTCGAATGGGCGCCTCTACGCCACACACGACGGCGGCGCGAGCTGGAGCCAGCTCCACCTGAGCGCCACGACTGGCTGCGGAGCCGTCTTTAGCGATGCGCACAACGCCAGCGACCTCTTTGTGACGACGGCCAGCGTGGCCCAGACCGGTGGCGTTCCTAACAGCGAGGATCTGTGGCGCAGCCGCGATGGCGGCGCGAGCTGGAGCAAACTGGCTGGCGTGCAGAAGCCAACCGATCCACGGCTCGGCTGGTCGCAGCTCGCGGTGGTTGGCTCGCGACTGATTGGCGCGGTGCAGGTCGATCAGGAGGGCTACCTGCAGAACGGCCTGTTTGCCAGCAGCGATGGCGGCGCGACCTGGAAGCCATTCGCGCAGAGCGTCGCCAACCAGGGCTACACCATCGGCGGCTTCACGCTCCTAGGCTCCGCCATCTACATCAATTCAACCAAAGGAACGAACCCCGGCGGCATGGAGCCGCAACTCTGGGCCAGAGGCGACGCGCAGTCTGGCGTCCGCGCGCTGGCGGCGCCGCTGTCTGGCCAGCCAAACGGCCAGGTCTTCTGGCGCTCGCTGGATGGCGGCGCGACGTGGAGCCAGGTCACGCTGCCGGGAGCGAATCAGAATTCGGCGGGTGGTTCGTTTTTATATGCGGCGGGCAACTACGCGCTCTGTATGGATGAGACGAACATCTCCACCGACAACCAAAATCCGCTCTACGACGCGCAGATGTGGTGGAGCGCGGATAGCGGCGCGACGTGGAAGCGCCTGCCCGACATGCGCGGTCTGGAGAACGGCTACGTCATCGCAGGCGGCGACTCCAACGGCGAGCTTGCCCTGGCGCCGGATGGATCGGTGGTCGCGGCGGCGCAGCACGCGACACAGAGCTATGGCGACGACGCGGGCATCTTCCGCATCCAGCCGGGCGCGGCCTCACCCGCGTGGACTCCGCTGGTCGCGGGCGGTGTGCAGGATTTGCAGGTCGAGCAGACATCCGTCGGCCTGCGCCTGTGGGGCATCGGTTCATACGAGAGCGACACGCATCTGAAGTACGTGGACGTGGCGGGGTAGCGTCCTGGCGTAGTAATACAGCTCTCCGCGAGAGAGCTGATGGCCAACCCTGTAAGAACCGAGCGCTCGCAACCGTCGTGAGAGGGAGGTTTACGCGGACACGCTCGCCATGAGCCGGTCGTCCAGAGACGTGAGGAGGCCCATCATGCTCCATCAGGGGGCGCCGACTCGCCGCGCGCGCCGCGGCCCCCAGGGCGCGCCGCGTCTGCTGTTCGCTGGCGCCACGCTGCTGCTGCTGGCGCTCGCTCTGGCGAGTTGTGGCGCAAACACCGGCGCCGCCTCGCGCCTCGCATCCCCTGCCACCCGTGTGGCTGCTCCGGCGCCGTACCGTCCGATGGTCTCCATCACCCAGGCCTGGGGACCCAACGCCGCGATCGCCACGTTTTCGACGCGGCTTGACGCGACTCACTTTATGCCGAACTTTCGCCTGGCGCCTGATGGGCGCAGCCTGTATGGCTATCTGCTCCAGCAGACGCCGCCCAGCCTGATCGCCTCTACGCCCGCTGAGGCTGGTGTCCTGAACATCGCGTCCCACCAGTTCCTGCCGATTGGGGTCGCCAGCCTCCCCAAGTGCATGGGGCCATCCTGCCAGGACACGGGAGGCGGCCTCTACTATCTCGACTGCTGTCAAACCGATGGCCGCTACCTGATCGCGCAGAGTACTGGCTACCCTGGCCCCGATTGCGGCGGCTGCCTCTACGCCTACGACCAGCAGACGGGCGCACGCTATGAAGCGCTCCCAGCCACGCCATATCAGGGTGTCACGACCTATATGGTTGACCATGGGACGCTCGCCGCCAGCACAGGCGTCGGGATTGTGATCGCCGACCTGGCGCGGCGGACGCTTCGGCAGCTCCCTGGCACGGGCGGCGACACACCACTTGATGCGTTTGCGTGGCCGTATCTCGTCTATGGATCGCCGGGCAATGGGCAACAGACCTCGATCACGCCGACGCCATTCACGGTCTACAATTTCACGTCGGGCGTGACCACGCCACTGCCGCAGGTGACGGGCAGCATCCTCGCGCTCGCTGGCGCAACGCTGTACTACGTCACCTCGCCCCACGCCGCCTCCACCAGCGTGGTCACACTCGATGCGCTCGACAACCTGGCGCAGCCAGACGCCCAGCCGCGCGTGCTGGCGACGCTGCCATCGGGCCCCGGGATCAGCGCGCCCTATGGGCTGGGCGTCACGGGTGGGTCGCTCTTCTACACGGTCACGAGTGGGCTGCCGCAAGGGGGCGCCTGCCTTGCGGGCGCGGGCGTCGTGTGCCCGACGGCGCCGCCCGCGCCCCCGCCGGTCACCACGCTCTATGAAGTTGATCTCCACGGCGATGGCGCTCCCACGGTGCGCGCGATTGCCGCCTTCGCGGCGAACCTCGGGGATGTGATCGTCGCCAATGATCGCCTGGTTGTCCTCAATGGCGCCGTCTGGGATCGGGCTGAGAACCGCTTCGTTGATGTGGGAACACGTGCGGGTACAAACGGCGCGCCCCCGCCTGGGCTGCGCGAGGCGACGGGCAATTTCCTGCTGATGGCGCGCGCGCTCACGCAAGACAGCCAATCGCCGTTTGAGATCAGTCTCTATGACGCCACGCGGCTTCCGATCCTCCTGCCAGCGTCATCTGGATAGCTGGCGGTATAGTTGGCGCTCCGCTCGGACGACCTCCGTGTACGGGGCGTCGCGCCAGCCACGCGGGATGCGCGCAGCCAGCCGCGACGCTCCGCTCCCTCTGGGAAAGGGTTGGGGTGAGGGTTCGCCGGAGCCGATCAGCCTACGTCCACGGCGGCGAGCGAGTAGCGCCAGTAGTAGTAGGCTCGTGCGGCGATGACGGCGGCGAGCGAGAAAGCGAGCAGCGTCGCAGTGATAAGTCCTGTTGCGATGCCCGCCAGCGTATGTTCCTTGCCCAGCCCGACCAGCGCGAAGTCGGCGATGCCCTTGACGCCGATCAGCAGCAGCCAGAGCGCCACGCTCAGCGGCGTCCCCTTGACGCGGATGACGCCCGCCGAGGGATCAACGGTCAGCCTGGTCAGCGCGCCGCGGATGACGCCTGCCACCAGCCCTAGCGCGAAGCCCGCCGCGATGATCGCCGGACTCCATGCGGTATCGAACAGGTCGTGCTGGATGCTGGCATAGCTGAAGAGCAGCGCCAGCGCGGGCAGCACCCACAGCCGCCCCACGCGCGTCTGTCGCTCGCGAAACTGGCGAAAGGCCAGATAGCCGACGACGATCAGCGCGATGAGGTCGAGCAGCACGGTTTGCTGCGTCGGGATCGAAGGCATCTCACATCATCCTCTGCTCGGCTCCCCGCGCGACCCCTCCGCCCAGCCGGTGGTCGGAAGCGTAGCGTCCGCCTGAAGATAGTACGTGGGGCAGGCGCGCGGCGTCACGCCCGCTGCGCGTCGAGCGGAGCGGAGCGCACGACGCTCGCCCCCGCGAGCCGTGTGGCGTGGGGGCGAGCGGTTGGGGTGGGGGCTATCCTAGTAGCCGGTCACGCTGCCAAAGGCGCCAGCGATGACGCCGTAGCCGGTGGTGGTCGCGTGGATGTTGTTGTAAGAGCTGCACATCCACGTATCCGTGCAGATATTCGGGTTGGGCGTGGTCGCGCCGCCAAATGCGGTAAAGACATCCGCCACGGGCACGTTGAACTGCGCGGCGTCAGCGGCGAGATGCTGGTTGAGTGTCTGCACATACGAGAGCGAGGTGGGGCACGCGTTCTGGTAGGGGTCGTAGTAGTTCATCATCACCAGATCGCCGGTCCGCACGCCGTTGACCGTCAGCGCCGCCGTCAGCTTCGGCAGGATGGTTCCCGTCAGGCGCGTATCGAGGTTGGCCAGATCGGTAGACCATGTGCTGCTGATCGCGCACGTCGAGCCGTTGATGTCGGGCAGCAGATCATTGGCGCCGATGTCGAGCGAGACGGGACTGACCGCGCCCGGATGTGCCTTGAGGAAGCTGAGCGCCGCGTTGAGCTGCGAGCCGAAGTAGTAGTTGTGCAGCAAATAGGAATAGGGGCAGCCACCATTGACGAAGGTGGCGCTGGTCTCACCGTTGCAGCCGTAGTTGGTATAGTGGCCGACATGGTGCGCTGACAGGTTGTTGCTGTACCACTGCTGTGGATAGCTGTGCGAGAAGCTGAGGTTGGGCTGATAGCCAAACGCCAGCGAGTCGCCCAGCGCCAGATAGTAGGATTTCGGCCCGACCAGCGTCGAACTGGTCGCCCCCGCCCCATGCGCGATGCCCGGCGCCAGGAAGACGCTGGCGACCAGGGCCAGCGTCAGCGCGAGCGCCACGGGTGCGAAGCTTCGCCTGCGCCTGGCACTGGTGGAGCGTCGCGGATGCGTGATGAACATACGGTGATCTCTCTCCTCTTCGAGCGCCGCGCGTTTCAGCTCTCGGCGCGCGCATACCCCATCTGGCGGCGCGATGACCGCCGATTCAACGAAGCTCGCATGTCGAAGTGTGATGGTTCGTGCCGTCGTGCGTGGGTCGAGATCGCGAGTTCGCCGCGCGTCGCGGCGGGGGGAGAGGCTACCCAGGCGCACAGGAGCTGCGAGCCGCCCGCTTCCTGCGCGCCTGGTACAGGTGTACTCAACGTCCCGGTGAAAATCAAGTTAGCTGGCTATAGATCGGCTACAGGCGCGGCTAGCGTGTGATAACGATGTGGAGCGTGTCGCCAGCGCGCTCGCAGGAGCCGGTCGCTCCTACGCTGCCCATCAGCAGCGGCACAATCTCCAGCAGCGGATCGGCGTCTTCGCGTGTCAGCCCCAGCGCCGCCAGCACATCACCCGAAGGCCAGTCGCTCACCACCAGCTCGGCGCGCTGCGCATCGCCTTGCAGCGATTGCACAGCGCCGCCGGTCGAGGCGAAGTTGAGCGCCCAGATGTGCGCCAGTTGCGACGCATCGAAATCGGCGGCCACGCGCCAGGTCGGCGCCAACGCCGCGCTCGCGAAGCGTGTCCAGTCTGTCGCCGAGGCGCCTGTCTGCTTCAGATAGGCCACGGTGATTAGCGTGATCGCCGAAGCATTGCCTTTTGCCTGCTCCAGCATCTCGTCATTAGTGAAGGTTGGCGCGCCCATCGTCTCCTCCCATCCGCCATAGCCCCACCGCGCGCTCACTGGCCGCAGCGTTTACTGTGGCGCCTTATCAAGAACGCAACCGCATGCGGGCTGTTATGTCGCGCGCGGTGCGCAAAAAGGCGTAGGCGCGCCTGGCGTCTACACCTCCTCGCGGTCGCAGCCTTGCTCACTTCTCTGGCTACTGGCAGGGCGGCAGGAAGGTGTTGGTGAAGGCTGCCGCGTAGTCGGGCGGTGTGGTGATCGGATTGCCATTGGCGTCGAGGATCGCGTGGTGGTTATACATGAAACGCGGGTAGTTCGTCCACTTATCGAGCGTCTGCTGGCCCCAGCATTTCGCCCCAGCGGCATAGAGCGGGCTGAGGTAATTCTGGCTGGCGTAGACCAGCCCCGTGTCATCGAAGGTTCCTTTCGGCGCGCCCTGAATTAGCATATCGGCCGCCGCCTTGGGATGCTGAATGGCGTAGGTGTAGCCCTCCGAGGTGGCCGCCAGGAAGCGCTTGATGATGTCGGGGTGCTGCTCGATCATGCGCTGGCTGGTCACGATGACCGGCGAGGAGTAGTCGGGCAGGCAGTAGTCTTTCAGCGGGAAGACGTTGAGCTGCAAGCCCTCGCGCTGCGCCTGGATGACCTCCCAGCCCTCATAGACCCAGGCGAAATCGAACTGCTTGCTCTTGAGCGCCTCCACCGGATCGAGCGAGGTAGTGATGTTCTGGAAGCTGGGATTGCTCGCGCCGCCGCAGGTCAGCGCCTGCTCGATGACTGGTTGCTCGTAGGGCGCGCCGAAGCCCGCGTAGCGCTTGCCCGCCAGGCTAGCCACCGTATCAAGTCCGCTGCTCTTGAGCGAGATCAGCGCCGACGTGTTGCTCTGGATGACGGCGGCGACCGAGACGAGCGGCTGACCCTGGGCGCGCAGTGTGGTGATGGCCTCCGGGAAGCTGATGGCGAAGTCGGCCTGGTTGGTCGTCACGAGCTGCTCGGGCGCGACCTGACTGGAATAGGGTGTCAGCTTCAGATCAATGCCCTGCTGCTTGTAATAGCCCTGCGCCTGCGCCACATAGATGCCGGTGTGGTTGGTGTTGGGCGTCCAGTCGAGGGCCAGCGTGACCGGCGTGAGCGTGCCCGACGACGAACCGCCGCTCGTGGCGCCAGATGGAGCGCACGCCGCCAGCGCCAGCGGTAGCGCCGCCAGCAGGCAGGCCAGCGCCACACTCGCGCCGCGCAGCCGTCCAAAGTTAGCCTGGAAGACATCCAATGACATGCCGATGATCTCCTTTGATCGCTGGATGATGGCGAAGTGGCGCGCCCCCTCTCCCAGCCCCTCCCCCGCTTTGCGGGAGAGGGGAGTTAGGGAGTTAGAGGCTGATGGCGCGTCCCTGGGCGTAATACCAGGGCAGCGCCAGCCGCTCGACCAGCGCCACCAGCGCGAAGAGCGCGAAGCTGAGCAGCGCGGTGACGAAGAACGTCGCCAGCACGCCCGCCGTCGAGAATGAGTGCTGCTTGAGCGTCATATAGAGGCCCAGGCCCGCCGCCGCGCCGACATATTCGGCGATCACGGCGCCGATCACGCTGTAGGCGATGGCGATGCGGATGCCGGAGAAGAGCGCGGGCAGCGCGCCGGGCAGCCGCGCCGACCAGAAGACGCGCAGCGGTCCCGCGCCGAACGAGCGGAAGAGCTTGAGCAGTTCAGGATCAGCGCTGCGCAAGCCATCGGCCAGCGCCACGACGATCGGGAAGAAGCACATCAGCGTGACGACAATCGCCTTCGAGGTCATACCCCAGCCGAACCACAGCACCAGCAGCGGCGCCAGCGCGATCAGCGGGATGGCCTGCGTCGCCACCAGCAGCGGATAGAGCGCCCGCCGCAGCCACGGCGAGAAGTCAATCGCCACACCGCAGGCGATGCCGGTCGCCAGCGCCACCGCGAAGCCGATCACCGTCTCCCATAGCGTGACGAGCGTGTTGGCCCACAGCGCCTCGCGCTGCGCAACCAGCGTGTTCCAGACGGCGCCCGGCGTGGGCAGCAATTGCTGGTCAACGCCCGAGGCGACCACATAGCCCTGCCAGAGCAGCAGCAGCGCCAGCAGCGCGATGGCGCTCGGCCAGACGCTCCCCAGCGAGCGCAACGAGCGCCGCGCCGCAATGCTCAGCCACAGCCCACTCATCACCGGCGCGACCCGCAGCCCTTGCGCCGCGTCTTCGATTGTCAGCGGCGCAGACTCCTCGCGCCGCACGATCTCAGACATCTCAGCGGATTTCATCGCGCGCCTCCTTCCCACGGCGCGGCTGGCTGGTCTGGCGCTGGGCCGGCCAGCCCGCCGTCGTTGGGTAGCGCATCCAGCAGCGCATCCAGCAGCTCGTGTTTGAGCGCGAGCATGGCGGGCTGGGCCAGATCAGCCTGCGAGCGCGGGCGAGGCGCTGGCACGCGGCGCTCCAGCCGCACGCGGCCAGGGCGCGGCGAGAGGACGTAGATGCGGTCGGCCAGCGTCAGCGCCTCCTCCACATCGTGGGTGACGAGCAGGCAGGTGGCGCCCAGTCGCTCCAGCGCCGCGCCCAGCCAGCGCTGGAGCGCCGCGCGGGTCAGCGCGTCGAGCGCGCCGAATGGCTCATCGAGCAGCATCAGGTCGCGCGTGACGAGCGCGGTGCGGGCGAAGGCGACACGCTGGCGCATGCCGCCGGAGAGCGCCGGGGGATAGGCGCGCTCGAAACCGCTCAGCCCGAAGTCGGCGAAGAGCGCGCGGGCGCGGGACTCGGCCTCAGCGCGCGGCGTCCCCTGCACGCGCAGTCCGACGATGGCGTTGCCCAGCGCGTCGCGCCAGGGCAGCAGCAGATCGCGCTGGGGCATGTAGCCCACCTGGCCGAGCCGTCTGGCCCGCGCGTCGCCGCGCAGCCGAATCTCGCCGCTGGTGGGGTCGTCCAGCCCGGCGATGATCGAGAGCAGCGTGCTCTTGCCGCAGCCGCTCGGCCCGACCAGCGCCACAAACTCGCCGCGCGCCACGCGCAGGCTGACGTCGTCCAGCGCCAGCAGCGAGTGGGCGCGGGCGCCATGCCCGCTGGTGAAGCGCTTCGAGACGCCGCGCACGTCCAGCAGCGGTGTCGCGCCGGTCGGCGGCTCACCCGCGGGGCGCTCAGTCATGGAGAGATTGGCCATCGGCGCGCTCCAGTCGTCGTGTCGTCGAGCGCCAGCGGCCTCCATCTCTCCAACAGCGAGGAGAAAAAAGAGAAGGCGCTGGCTCTGAATGCCAGCGCCCCAAACTGCCTGCCTTCTCTGGCGTTGCCGCCAGCGGAAGCATCATCCCTGCGCTGGCATTACCCAGATCAGGTTCCGTCGGTCGGTGGCGGATCGGTGGCCACCCTCTCAGCCTGGCGCCCCAAGCTCCCGTTGCGGTCGGTTCTGTATGCGGTTGTTCGCGAGTGATCGTACTACACAACTACCATGCGCTCGCGCGCCGCGTCAAGTGCGGCCCGGAGTGGCCAAGATCGCTCATGGCCATTCAGGAGCCGCGCCAACTGACAAACGTCTGCGGCGTGGCGGCTGTGTCGGCGCGGATGGGCAGGTCGTCGAAGCACTGGTTGACGCTGGAGCCGCAGACGCTGATATCTGCGCCATAGATGTGCAGCGAGATGGCCAGCGCGTCGCCAGCGTTGCGCACCTGATGGATATTCTCCTCCGGCGGGGTCAGGCGCGAGATCTCGCCAGGGTTGACCATCACATCGGTCGTGGGCGCCAGCCAGCGCTGGCCATCATCGTTCTGACGCAGGCTGAAGCGCTGCTCGCGCTCCAAACCCTCCAGCACGCCGACCACGCACCAGCAGATGTGATCGTGGATCGGCGTGACCTGCTCTGGCGCCCAGATCAGCGCCATCACCGAGAAGCGGCGGCTCGGCGCGACGGTCAACAGATGCGGGCGATAGTGGTCAGCCCAGGGGATGCGGTCGGCTGGCTCAAGCACGCCCTCGCTAGCCAGCAGCGCGGTGAGCCGCCGCTGTACGGCCTGAACGATGAGGTCGGGATCATGGTCGCGTGCGTGCGCGTCGAGCAGGCGCTCGACATCGTCTACGAACGAGTGGACAGGCGCGGTTGGCGGGTGGTCGGCGACGGAGTGTTGCATGTGACGCCTCCTCAGGGCGCGCAACGCCAGATCGTCTTCGGTGGCGGCGCGACTCCCGTGATGAGCAGTGTACCATGCCGCGGGGAAGGAAGAGTGAATGGGCTGGCATTGGCCGCAAGGTGACGCTCGCGCCGCGAGAGATATTGACATGCGGACGAAGTCCGATTATGCTATGACTGACCGGTCAGTCATAAACGTCTTCGCGTGGGGCGCGCGACCTGCGCTATGGCAATCAAGGAGACGCGCATGTCTTCTCTCTCCTCGGCTTCTTCGACCTCCTCGATGATGGCCGCTGGCGCTGATGGCGCCACGGCCTCCGCTGGGCATGTCGCGCTGGAGGCGCGCGACATCACCAAGCGCTACAGGCGCAGGATCATTCTGCGCGATGTCTCGTTCTCGCTGGCGGCTGGCTCGTTGGTGGGGATCGTCGGCGAGAATGGCGCGGGCAAGTCCACGCTGTTGCGCATCCTGGCGGGCGAACTGCGTCCCAGCGGCGGCGCGGTCGCGCTGGCTGGCGCGCTGGGCTACTGCCTGCAGGCCGCCATCCTCAACGAGGCGCTGACCGTCGCCCAGCATCTCGACTACTTTCGCGCCGCCTATCGCCTGGCGGATACGCGCCGTGCGGATGCGCTGGTCGAGCGGCTGGGGTTCGCGCGCTACCGCGAGACGCCTGTGCGCGCGCTCAGCGGCGGCACGAAGCAGAAGCTGAACCTGACCCTCGCGCTGATGCATGATCCCACCGTGCTGCTGCTCGATGAACCGTATCAGGGCTTCGACTGGGAGACCTATCTGCGCTTCTGGGAGCTGGCCGCCGAGCTGCGCCAGCGCGGGCGCGCCGTGCTGGTCATCTCGCATCTGGTCTTCGACCGCGGCCGCTTCGACCGCCTCTACACGCTGGCGGATGGACGCTTGCGGTTGGACGAAGTCGCCGCGAATGTCGCGGACACGCAAGCCGCGCCAGCCACAGAAGTGTCAGGAGCATAGCGCCATGCCTACCGTTTCATCTTCATCCGCCGCCACATCCGCCGCGCCCGGCGCCGGGACGCGCGCCTACCTGACGGCCACGCGCTACGCGCTAAGCGAGCTGGCGCGCAACCGCTTCGCGCTGGGACTGCTGGTGGTCTTCGTGCCGCTCTGGTACTTCCTGCTGGGCGCGCTGATAGACTCGGCTCCGGTGGCCTTCCGATATGCCGGAACAGGCGCGTTCTTGCAGGTCAACAGTCATACGCTGACGCTGCTGACGGCGGGCCTGAACGCCATCACGCTGATCGTGGGCTTTCTCTTATTCGCGCAAACGCGCTCCAGCGCCGCATTTGATCGGCGACTCGTGCTGTGCGGCTATCGTCAGGCGACGCTGATGCTGGCCAAGCTCACAGCGATGGTGGTGGTCGCGGCGCTGGTGGCGCTATATGCCGCGCTGGGGCTGCTGATCTTCTGGCGGCCGCCGTCGCTGGCGCTGGTCTGGGTCGGCTTCTTTGGCGGGGCGCTGATCTACGGCGCGCTGGGGCTGCTGCTGGGCGCGCTGGTCACGAGCGAGGTGACGGGCTTCTTCCTGATCATCATGGTCAGCCTGTTCGACACCTTGCTCCAGAATCCCGTGGAGAATCCGCTGGCCAACAAGCCAGAGTTGAAATACTTCCCCTCGTATGGCCCCACGCAGATCGTTGTCGGTGGCGGGTACACGCACACTGTGACGGGCTATGGCCTGCCGAGCGCGGCGCTCTGGTTCGTGGCGCTGGCGCTGCTGGGATTGCTCTGCTTCTGGCTGCGCACGCGCGCCTGGAACGCTGGCAGCCGCTCGCACGCCGTCGCCACACCCGCCGCGCCCGCCTGAGACCAGCCCCAGGCACGTTCACCCCAGGCGCGATGCGGTGAGCGGGCAGGTGAGCATACAATATGCAGGAGGGCCACACCAGAGCGGCCCTCCTGCATATCATTGCGCAGAGGCGCGCACAACTCAGGTGGAGGCCAGGATGGCGCGACCGGACGTCAGTGAGGAGCGACGCGCGCAGATTCTCGACGCCGCGCTGGAGGTCTTCGCGCGCCAGGGCTTTCACGAGGCGCGCATGGACGACATCGCCCAGGCGTCGGGGTTGAGCAAGGGCGCGCTCTATCTCTATTACAAGAGCAAAGACGCCATCATCAGCGCGCTGATGGGCAGCGTCTTCAACCTGGCCATGCGTGGCGCGCTGGCGGTCGAGCGCGCGGACGGCTCCACGCGGGAGCGCCTGCTGGACATCACAGAGCGCTTTGCGCGGGAGATTGATCGGTTCTCACGCGCGTTGCCGGTCATGCTGGAGTTCTACGCCATCGCCGCGCGCGACCGCACGGTGCGTGCGGTGATGGGCGGGCTATTTGACGAGTACCGCGCCTCGGTGACGCGCCTGATCGAGCAAGGCATCGAGCGCGGCGAGCTAAAGTCGGGCGACCCGCACGATCTGGCGGTGGGGCTGATCGCGATCTGGGAGGGAATGGCGCTGTTGTGGGCGATGAGTCCAGAGCGCATCCACTGGCGCGAGCAGGCGACGCTGGCCGTGACGGTTTTCCTCGACGGCCTCGCGCTTCCGACTGCCAGCTAATCGCGGCCTCCTCAGCGATTTCTCAGTCAGAGCCGCCCATCTCCTCAGCGCATCTTCAGGTGGCGCGTCCAGACTGACTGGCAGAGACGTCGGCGGACTGGTCGGCGTGGTAGAGCGAACTCGATAGAGGCCGAAGCGAGGGATGACATGCTTGCGTTGTTGACGAAATATAAGCTGATGGTGGTGGTCGCGGGCCTGTTGGGCGCGCTGGGCGTGGGTGGCGCAGGCGTGGCCGCCGCCAACGGCGCGCTGCCGATGTCGCTAAACGGGCTGAATGGGCTGGCGGGGCAGCACACGCCGCACATGGGGCAGATCGCACTGGGTGGCGCGCATGGTACACATGGGCGCATACATCCGCTGGGTGTCGTCCACGGCAGCATCGTCACGAGCGTCAACGGCGCATACGTGACCTACACGCTGGACGCCGGGCAGGTGACGAGCGTCTCATCCAGCGCCATCACACTGAAGCGGGCGGATGGCCAATCGGTGACGCTGACGATCTCGGCGAGCACGGTCTGGGGGAATCATCACGCCGCGCCGAAGGAGCCGAGCAAGCTGCAAGGGCGCACGGTTGTTGTCTTCTCGCAGAACGGCGTCGCCGTCCAGATCGGGCGCGGCAATGGCATCCTGAAGAACGCCGTACACCTGGATGTAACGGTGATGCGCAAGGGGGCGACGCGCGAGATTCAGATCGACCGTGGCAGCGTGGTCAGCGCCTCGGCGACCGAGATCAGCGTCAAGCGCGCCGATGGCGTGACGGTGACAGAGCCGGTCTCGGCCAAGGCCCACTGGATTCAGGCGCCACACCATACCGCCATCCAGCCGAGCCAGGTCACGCCGGGCGCGCGGGTCGCTATCGTGTCGTACCAGGGGCAGGTAGTGATCGTGCGGCTGCCAGC